>DATICK010000137.1:0-11482 GCA_035456865.1 Sulfuricaulis sp. | reverse complement strand
TTCATATACAGAATATCTGGCGGAAATCGACAGCGGTTCCGTCAAAAACGTTCCGGCCCCGCAGATTGCGATCGACTACTGGCGTTTGCCGGCGAGTGCATCGCTACATGATCTTGTCATCGCTATTCGGGATGACGAAGTCCATCACCGCGACGTCAATCATGCTTTTGCCGATAGTATGGCGAGGGCCCAGAATAAGAAATGAATGGATTGCAGCGGAACCGGCGTATTGGCGCCACGGCCGGCACTCAGGCCGAAGGGGTGCCGGTGTGCGGGTCGCGTGTCAGCAGCAGATGAAATACCGAGGAGTCGATCGACACCAGCGGCCGTACGCGCTCATCGATCCAGACTGAGACGCGATCGCCATAGGGGGCGAGACGCTTGAGCAGGCGATCGAGCTGCCGCAGCTGATCCGCGCGCAGTGTTTCGATGTGCAGTGTCACAGTGGCGGCGGAGCGGTGCAGCATTTTCTCCAGGCGCCGCGCCGCGCGCGTGAAGAACACGCGACCGACATATCCACGCAGCAGAATCTGTAAATGCGTGCCGCCCTCACTGACGCGGCTGCCGATTTCGACCACACCGCGACGTACCTCGGCCGCACACAGTTTGTGCAGCATGGCGGCGGTGCGCTGAGCCAGACGCTGCTCCCGGTTGCGGTCGGTCAGGAAGTGGCGCCGGATATAGTCGCACATGGCCAGCCCCGCGATCCAATCCGCGAGCACCTGCGGCCAGGCGCGCGGCGGCGCGACGGTCAGCGTGCGCAAGATGTGGAGCATGCGTCTCGGTCCCCCAGTGAGCAAGGCGCGCGTGAACAGCCGACGCACGATCGCCAGGCGCTGGTGCAGCGAATACTTCCCCCGGTAGACGGGATTCCGGAGATAACGGAATTTGTTGCCGATGCGTTGGGCGATTCCGTGGTCGCTGAACAGGCGCCGGTACAACGCCTGGTAATTCTGCACCATGGCCTCATAACCCATGTGCTTCGGGATGATATTGGTGCCCGGCTTGGTGTTGTCGCCGTGTTCGGCCCCGGCGATCAGCCGCCCTTCCTGTTGGAGACGTTCGTAAAGCGGCGTGCGCGGCAGTGCCGTGAGCAGGCCAACCATGGAAACCTGGATGCCGGCGCTGGTAATGAAGCGATGCTGTTTGTCGAAGCTGTCGAGCGTATCGTTGTCGAAACCGATAATAAACCCCGCCAGAACGTCCACGCCATGGGCATAGAGAGTGCGTACGGCGGTCAGAAGATCGCGGCCGGTGTTCTGGGTTTTGAGCGTTTCCTTCAGGCTGTCTTCATCCGATGACTCGATGCCGATGAACACCCAGGCGAAATTTGCGGCCTGAAACAGTTGCAACAGCTCGGCGTCATCCGCCAGGTTGATCGACGCTTCGGTGCCGAACTGGAAGGAGTAGTGGTGGCGCTCCTGATAATCCGCGAGATAGCGCAGCAGCGCTTTCGCCAGTTTAGGGTTGCCGATCAGGTTGTCATCGACGAAGAATACGTTGTGAATGCTCTGGGCGCGAAGCTGATCGAGCTCGCGGCCGATTTGCTCCAGGCTTTTGGTGCGCGGTCGGCGCCCGAACATGACGATGATATCGCAGAATTCGCAGCGGTAAGGGCAGCCGCGCGAGAACTGCATGCTCGCGGTGACGTAGCGATCCAGTTTCAGCAGATCGAAACGCGGCGTCGGCGAGTCTTCAAGCTTGACCACGCCGGTCTCCCGGTAGCGGGGTTGGGGCGCGTTCTGTTCGAAGTCATGGCAGAATTCACGCCAGATGTATTCGGCCTCGCCGGCCACGACGGTATCAGCCAGGTCCGCGAAACGCTCCGGGCATAGCGAGGCGAAGCTGCCGCCTGCCACCACGTAATGTCCCTGCCGGCGGTAGTATTCGATCAGTTCTTGCTGGCGCCGGAACTGCACGGCCATGCCGCAGATGCCGACGATATCCGCTTGCGGATGCAAGGGCACCGGTTCGATGTTCTCGTCGATGATTTCTACCTGCCAGCCGGGCGGACACAACGCCGCCAGCGTGGCCAGCCCGAGCGGCGGGTTGAGCGCGCGTTTGTCGGGCAGTATGTTTTCCAGCGCCCAGCGAAAGCTCCAGAAGCTCTCCGGAAACCTCGGATTGATCAGCAGCAACCGCACGGGACGATCCTGGGATGAACTCGGCATGGTGACTCCATCCGTGCTGTTCGAATTCCACCTTCGGGGCGCGGTATCTTCCTCGGCATGAAGAAGCACGCCACCGCTACTCACCTCACCAAAAGACGACCCTCGCGGCCTCAACCCGCCGGAGCGGGACCCAGTGCACCGCCCGGATTATTCCGGGCGGTCTTGAGCGCCAATCGTTCGGCAAATGCCAGGTACCGCGTTTAACGGTTATGTTTGACGAACGGGAAGATGTTAGTCAAGCCCAGGATATCGGTGATCAGCAATATGATGAAAATCAGCACGAGCGCTCCAACGACACCATCGCCGCCAGCCGGCAGCTGATCCATATTGGTCGCCAGGGTCTGCATTTCTTCATCCGTCAGGCTGTCCACGCGCGCCTGAACCTGCGTGGGGTCCACGCCGCGGGCCAGCAGCTGGGCCTGCACGTCGTTACGGTTGAGCGCGTCGTGCAGACGCTCGCGGTTTTGCTGCGTTTGTGCGAAGTTTACCACCGCCTCGGTGTCGATCATGCCGGCGTGCGCCGCGGGTAAATACAGGTTCAGCGCCAGCAGACTGAGGACGACCAGATGACTGACGGGTTTGGTGAGGCGGCGAAGTATTTCCATTTTAGAACTCCCGATCATGAGCGAATGTATTACATGCTTACTTGAGTCGCCCATTCAATGGCGCCATTTACCTTTACCGAGGCCCATAACGAGACTGACGAGAAATATCACGATAAAGATGAAAAACAGTATGCGCGCAATTTCAGCGGCGCCCACAGCGATACCGCCGAACCCGAAGATCCCGGCGATGATGGCGATCACGAAAAATACCGCAGCATAGTAGAGCATGGCTCTCTCCTTTTTAATGCCAGTTGCAACTATGGAAAAAGTCGTGCGTTACAGACAGCCACGCACAACCTGTCCTTCGCGAAGCATTAAATACGTGGACTATGATCTTTGTGGGGCCCGACAAATTCCTTGACCTGTGGCAAATCCCTGACCTGCTCATCAGTTACCTGTTTTGTGGCGCCATAGGCTTTCTGGATTTTGCCGGTCAACTGGTCGTGCCTGCCCGCAAGCTTGCTCAGATGATCATGGGTCAGCTTGCCCCACTGTAACTTCATGTTTCCTTTGAACAGGGTCCAATTACCTTTGGCAGTGTCCCAATTCATGTGTAAGTCTCCTGCAATCGTTATTTGACAAGAATATCGTTGTCGACCGATTTTGCTCCGGCGACATTACGCGCAATCATCGCGGCCTTATCGGATTCGTGTTGGGTGTTGGCGGATCCAGTCAGATGCACTGTGCCTTTATTGGTATCGACGCTGATATGAAGGGCGCTCACTTCAGTGTCGGCGACCATCACAGACTTTACTTTAGTGGTGATCGACGCGTCATCGATGTACTCACCGGTGCTGTCTTGTGTCTGCGTACCTGCGCAACCTGCCAGGCCAATCAGCAACACAGCCGTCCATACCCAGCTTTTATTCAATAAAAATTTCATCGTTGATTCCTTTTTCAATTAGATCACTTGGATCGGGAAAGACCTTCAGCATGGAGCCACTCCGCGGCGTTTCAGTGATAACCGCCGCTTACACTTCGTTGTATCATCAATTGAGACTTCTAGTACGGCTACGCCGACACCTGGGCCAGCTCATCCTGAAAATAACAACCGGGATTGCGCCGTCAATCAAAGCTCCTCTGGGTGCACCCTGGTTTTGCATTTCAGTCCCGAGAGAGATCTCTGTGGGTTTCAAAACGGTGGTCGCGGACTCTGCTCCCATCGATTCAGGTACGGTATACCCTCAACCGCGTGTATTCCGTGCGTTAGCGAACATACGGGCAAATGGACGTGCTTCCGTACACCCGAAAGGCGAACCGCCAGGGATGGAATCCGTCAAGACAAGAGTGAGAATCGCCGTTTTGGCTGCATCGTTATCACCTTCCTGCATATAAGTGACCGTAAACGTCCATCGTCGCCTTGATCGTCGAGTAACCGAGGAGCACGAGCAAAACCGGAATTTGCCGGATTGCTGCTTCCATCCCCTTCTGTGCTGAAGGCATATGTTCGGTACTGCACTGATCTGAATTAATTTTCGACGTACATCTAATCAAAAGCCTCGTCAGTTTCAGACCAATATGAAAGAGACTGTCACGCAACCGAAAAAAAACAGGTCAGTCGGACTGATCTTTTTAGTAGCCAAGGAACGAATCTGTCATGAACACGCCGCGCGTAATTCAAAAGGCCTTGGCCGGTAAGGTACCGAGCGGAGACGGATACTTGCATGGTAGCGAGCTTAGAATAATCTTCCTTGGCGCTGCCATCGCACTGGCGCTCATCACGCCAGGTGCTGTATTTGCCGAGGAATCCAAAGCCAACAAAAGCGAGTTCGCTCCATCCATGCTTTATCTTGGCTTGCCACGACCGCTCGATGGGGATGACCGATACTTTCTTGCGCAAAATCCCACCGGCGCGACGGACACTCCGCCCAAGCCCTCTTCCGAGGAAACCCCCGCCAAACCAAAAAAGCCGCTTCGATTCGAGGAAACGAAGGCCGGCAAGAGCTATCTCCTCCCGGCCGGGGAAATCGTGGGGTTCAATATCCTGCTCAATCGATTCAACTACTACTTCGTTGACAAGGAGGTGTACGGCGTCACCTATCACACGGTCCGAGAAAATTTGACTGCCACATGGGTTGTCGACACCGATCCGTTCGCCGTGAACCAGTTCATGCATCCGTATCAGGGATCCATTTACTACGGGCTCGCGCGATCGACCGGCCTCGGTTACTGGGAATCGCTTGGGTATACCTTCGCCGGCAGCTGGCTTTGGGAGATAGCGGGCGAGACGGGCCCACCCTCCATCAACGACCTGATTACCACCGGCTTCGGCGGAACTTTCCTCGGTGAACCGCTGTTCCGGATGGCGAGCATGTTGCTCGAGGACGGAGGCGAAACGCCCGGGTTCTGGCGCGAGCTGGGCGCGGCGGCGATCGCCCCATCTCTCGGCTTCACCCGGCTCGCCTTCGGTGACCGGTTCCGCTCTGTGTTCGACAGCCACGACCCGGCTGTCTATACATACGTGCGTTTCGGCTGGAACAAGGTCGATAACGTATTCGACGCGACAGTGTCACAAAATGTAAAACGCGATGCGGCGACCGCTGACTTTCACATGGCCTACGGGCTCCCCGGCAAGGCCGGCTACACCTATACGCGTCCTTTCGACTACTTCGATTTTGAATTCACCGCCACCACCGCCAATATGTTCGAGAACATCATGAGCCGCGGTCTTCTTGTTGGAAAGGAGTACGAAGTGGGCGATACCTATCGCGGCGTGTGGGGCCTCTATGGGAGCTACGATTATATATCGCCACAAATATTTCGCGTTTCGAGCACGGCTGTTTCTCTCGGAACGACCGCCCAGTGGTGGTTTTCGAAGACGATGGCGCTTCAGGGCTCGGCCCTGGGCGGTCTGGGCTATGGCGCGGCTGGGACCATCCACGGCACCGAAGAACGCGATTACCACTACGGTGCCACGCCGCAGGCGCTCCTGGCACTGCGCCTGATGTTCGGCGATGCAGCCAATCTCGACCTAACGGCACGCTCATACTACGTCAGCGATGTAGCCTCCACCGAGGATCGCGGATCGGAGCATATCTTCCGCGGAGATGCGGCGTTCACCGTGCGCGTTCACGGCCCCCACGCCGTCACGCTCAAGTACAACACTTCCCAACGAAACGCGCACTATCCGGACATTGCTGACACTCACCAGACCGTGACCACCCTCAGCCTGCTTTATACATACTCCTTCGGCGAGACCAAGTTCGGCGCGATCGAGTGGCGCGCCGCTGACGAAAGCTCAATAGATCAATCCATCCGCGACGCATCGCACGCCGGTGAGCCCAAACATTAGCACAGCCACCGCGTCCTGTTGCTCCAATGTCAATCTTGGATATCCGATGCACTTCCAGTACGTCCCGCGTGTTTTTCCAAGTCAGGGAGGCCGCCCCCACGAGTCTGATTGATGCAGTCGTAATCCAATGGACACCCGGAAATTCGCCAGGGACGAGGGGAAGATAATTTACTCTCAATCAACATGGTACTAACAATGCTGGTCACGTCACCCCTCGATCAACCTAAATTTATGCAGTAGACTTTCAAGTAACGCTGGTATAAGAAACCAGTCAATTTACGTGGAGGCCTGTGTCTACGCGACGGGTCATAACAAGGCTGGCAATCATTTTTTTTCCGGTCTTACTGACCGGTTGCAGTTCCATGCTTCCGCGTGCGCACACTAGCGTAGTGGGTCCATGGCAGAGTTACCATGAAGCTGAGGAAGCCTTCAACAAGATCGTCCCTTACCAAACCACAGTCGCAGACCTCAAGACACTCATGCTGGATCACGCATCGAATCCGAATAATATCACCATCCTGACTTATTCCGATGTGATACGCCGTTTCATTCCAAGTCCATCGGTCAGTGCAGATGAATTGGCTCCCGGGGTAAGGGACTGCATCAAGGCACTTGCCGCATGCCAAGGCTATGAGATAGTTCAGCAGGCCACATCGCGCAAGCGCTATGGAAATTTCTGGGCGGATTTCCTCAATTTCAAACGTAAGGTCGAGGTTACCGGCTGGAGCTTCAGCGGGGTCATCCTGGTCAAGGATAACGTCGTCATCTACTCGCTGGCCGGCGGCCAACCTTCAATTTACTCACTCGAGGAAAACAAGAATCCCCTCGGTCCATTCCAAGGTTCAGGCGAGTCAGCGGCGCGTAGTTACGTGCCAGTGCCTTGAGCCCCGTAATTCAGCAACCCGTGACCAACAGGGCATGCCCGTAATTTCCAAAATGCCCTGCTGAAGAAGATGTATACCGCGTGCTGGGCGCCAAACGCGCTATGACGATGTGGTAGACCGTCTGCCAATACCGGTTCGCCGGGCAAGTCTGATGGTCGGAGGCGGTTATCGGACGACAGTGGTAATGTCTTGGCGGTACCGCACATCGGACAGCAGGCGGCTCAACTCCTTCTTGACGACGGCGTAGCACTCGCAAGCACGAGTCTCCAGTCCGGACCGCTCAAGCACGGTAATGTGGCCACGACGGTAGCGAATAAAACCGGCGTGCTGCAATTTCCCGGCGGCCTCCGAAATGCCTTCCCGGCGCACGCCGAGCATGCTGGCGACCAATTCATGCGTCATAATCAACTCATCACTCGAAGGCAATCGATCGAGGGTCAACAATAGCCAGCGGCACAGTTGCTGCTCTATCGAATGGTGCCGATTGCAGGCTGCGGTCTGGGTCATCTGGGTAATCAGCGCCTGGGTGTAGCGCAGCAACAAACGCTGCATCAAGCCGGCGCGATTGAATTCCTGCATCAGCAAGCCGCTCTCCAGCCGGTAAGCGTGGCCCGCGGTCTGTACCACGGCCGAGCTGGGCGTGGTACCGCCGCCCATGAACAGCGAAATGCCGACCACGCCTTCATTGCCCACCCCCGCGGTTTCGGCCGAGGCGCCAGACTCCATGACATAGTGCAACGACACGATGGCGGTGGTGGGGAAATAGGCATGCTGCAACTGTCCGCCGGGTTCGTATAGGATTTCACCGAGCGGCATCGGGACCAGTTCCAGATGCGCCGCCAAGCGCTCGAATTCCGCGGGGGGCAGGGCGGCGAGAAGATAGTTTTGATTCGGACTATGGGGGGATGACATGGAGAACTATCGAAATCCTGTGTTTTATTTCTATGCAGTGAGTTCCACGCCGATTCCGCGATAACCGATGAAGCGGCTGGACTGGTTGAACATCGGCTCCCCGCTCACCCGAAATTTTTGTTGCGAGCCATCGGCGTTGACGCGGCTGAATGCGAAATCCAGGAATGGCTGCCGGGCGGCAATCTTTACCAGAAGCATTTCCCGCTCCACCTCGTTCCAGCCTGCCAGCTGAACACCGCCTGGTTCTCCCACCAAGGTATCGACCCGGATTCCGAGCATCTCCAGGACCGGGCCGGAAACCTTGGTGAAGTTCCCGTTCTCGTCCTGCTCCCAGTACCAGTCGGAGGCCAGTTCGGTCAGGCTGCGATAGCGCGCTTCGCTTTCGCGCAGCTCGGCGGTCCGTTCCTGCACCGTCTGTTCCAGTACATTGCTGTAGTTCTCGAGTTTTTTGTACAACAGCCGCACTTCCAGCATGTTGTGGATACGCGTCTTGACTTCGACCAGATCGAACGGCTTGCTGATGAAGTCCTTGGCGCCGGTCTGAAGCGCGCGCAACTTGTGACCCGGTTGGGCGGTGAGCACGATGACCGGAAGGTAGCCGTCCGCCGCATTTGTCTTGAGGCCTTCCATCACCTGGAAGCCATCCATGCCGGGCATCTGCAGGTCGAGCAAAATCAGGTCGTAGCGGTTCTTGCGATGCAGCGCGCAGACGGAATGCGGATCCATCGTCGACGTAATGCACCGATAGCCGGCCCCACGCAGCATTTGCTCCAACAGCTGCACATTGGCTTCCTGGTCGTCTACGATCAGAATACTGGCGTTAAGAATATCGGCGGCACTGATTATCATAGGCCCCCCGGGTTAATTGCGCCGTCTAATTCTGTTTCAGCAAGTTCCAGCGCCATGTCCAGCGCCTCCATGAACTCGTTGACTTTGATCGGCTTGGTGAGATAGCGGAAGAATCCTGCCTCCAGGCCTCTCTTGATATCGTGCGGCATGGCGTTGGCGCTGATGGCAAGCACCGGGATGTGCGCCGTTGCAGGATCGGCACGCAGGATTTTCAGCGTCTGGATACCGCTGATGCCAGGCAGATTGATGTCCATCAGAATCACTTCCGGCTGATGGGTGCGCGCAAGCACGATGCCGCGCGTGCCATCGCCCGCACTCAGCAAGCGCATATCGGGACGACGCGCAATGAGTTGCTCAACCAGCTGCATGTTTGCACGGTTGTCTTCCACATACAGCAGGGTGCGCAGCGCTGCGCCACGCGTCGCGCGTGCCTGAATTGGCGCAATCGGTTCGTCTGAACCGGAGGCAGGTTGTGGTTCTGCCGCCACATTCAGTTCGATCCAGAACACACTGCCCACCCCGACGGTGCTTTCCACGCCGATTTCGCCCCTCATTAATTCGATCAGCCGCTTGCTGACTACCAGACCAATGCCGGTGCCTTCCTCGGCGCTGGCCTCTTGTCCGAGACGATTGAACGGCTGGAACAGTTGCGCGAGTTTTTCGGGGAGCAAGCCTTCGCCGGTATCCCGCACGCTGATGCGTATGCGATTTGCGGTGCTGGCGCTGCACGTCACTTCGACCGTTCCCCGCGCGCGGTTGTATTTGATCGCGTTGGAAAGCAAGTTGATCAGAACCTGCTTCACCCGGGTCCGATCGGCTTTAACAAAGTAAGGACCATCGAACCGGGGAAAGCTCACGCGGATGCCGCTTTTTTGTGCCTGCGGTTCGATCATCGCCTGGCATTCGAGCATGACGTCGACCAGCGACATGGGTTCCTGCGACAGCGAAAGTTTGCCGGACTCGATCAACGCGAGATCGAGGATTTCGTTAATCAGCTCCAGCAGATACCATCCCGCCTGGAGAATCTGGTCGATGCTGGCCTTTTGAGCAGGCGTTGGCAGCGGCGTACCCGACTCCATTAATTGGGCAAAACCGAGGATCGCATTGAGCGGGGAGCGCAACTCATGGCTCATGCTGGAAAGGAAATCCGATTTGGCGAGGTTGGCTTTTTCCGCCGCAGCCTTGGCGTTGATCAGCTCTGCTTCCACCTGCTTGCGCACGGAATTGTCGGCGCCGATCAGCAGATAGCCGATAATGCCATCATAATCGTCGCGCAACGCGGTGATCGACACGATGGCCGGAAAGCGGCTGCCGTCCTTGCGGATGTAGGTCAATTCATAGCTATCCTCGATCCCGCGCGAAGCTTTGAAAGCCAATGCCTCGAAGCCCGGCGTAATGGAGGTGGCGAGTTCGAGGCTCAGCGCCTGCGCGCGCGCCATCACTTCCTGCGGGTCGTGAATGTCGCTGGGGTTGATCTTGTTCACGACTTCGGCGGCCAGATAGCCCAGCATGCGTTCGGCGCCGATATTGAATAACTGAATGATGCCTTTCTCGTCGGTGGCAATAATCGAGAAATTGGCGCTGTTGAGAATCGCGTTCTGCAAGGCCCCGGTTTTCAGCAAGGCCTCCTGGCGCCGGAACTCGGTGAGGCCTTCCGCCGCGCCTGCGGCGGGGTTGCGAATGGCGGAATCGTGGATCATTTCGGACATGGCTGGCCTCTGTTAAAGCGCGAATTAGTCTGGCGGATCGCGTGGCCGAAGGTGCGAGCAGCACCTCACCTGCCTATACGTTCATCTTGCACTAAAGAATGCATGCTTTTGCTTGCAGGTGCGAGGGTAAATTGTGTCTGTGGATGAATCTTGAATAATTTTCTACTTTAGGGATCTAGCCCGCCGCTCTCTGTGCGTTACCACACATAAGGCGGAGGTTTAAGGCAAAGTGTGGAAGCAGGGCGAGGAATTAACCGTGACTGGCTAGGGCGGCGATTGGCCGTTTGTGAACCGGGGGCGGTGTCATTATTTTCACTTCGACCGCGTGATCCTGGCGGTCGTCTATCAGAGGAATGGCCTGGACGTGAAGTTCAACGCCGTCGACCGTTATGCTCGTCTCGCCGATCTTCGCGTCATCGGCGGCGCGCGCTTGCGAGACGACGATATGGTAGACCGTCTCCCGGTACCGGTAGTGCATCTTGAACGTCTTCCAGTCCGTCGGGAGGCAAGGCGCAAAATACAGTTTGTCCACTTTCAGTCTCAAGCCGAGGAGCGATTCCACGATCAGCCGGTACATCCAGCCGGCCGAGCCGGTGTACCAGGTCCAACCCCCGCGGCCGGTGTGGGGTGTAACCGCATAGACATCGGCCGCGATGACATACGGTTCGACTTTGTAGGTCGCCACCCCCGCCGGAGAGCTGGCGTGATTCACCGGGTTGATCATGGTCAGCAATTCCCACGCGCGCCGACTGTCACCCAATGCCGCAAACGCCATGGCCGCCCAGATCGCCGCATGCGTGTACTGCCCGCCATTCTCGCGCACGCCCGGGACGTATCCTTTTATATAGCCGGGATTCAACGGCGATTTGTCGAACGGCGGATCCAGAAGTTGGATCAGCGCTGAATCGCGGCGCACGAAGCGCTGATCCACCGCTTCCATGGCCAGGCGTGTGCGCTGGACATCGCCTGCCCCGGATAGAACCGCCCAGCTCTGCGAAATGGAATCAATCTGGCACTCGGGGTTGGCGGCCGATCCCAGCGGCGTGCCGTCGTCGAAGTA
>DATICK010000136.1:0-6325 GCA_035456865.1 Sulfuricaulis sp. | reverse complement strand
GGCGAGGAACTGGCCTATCGCGTGGCATTGATGACCGAAGAGCTCGGCGAAATATCGGCCTGCGTGACCAAGGGAAAATCGAAAGAGCATCTGGCCGAGGAATGCGCCGATCTTTTCATCCTGCTGCTCGGCACGGCCATCGCCGCCGATTTCGATCTGCGCCAGGCGTTTTGGGACAAAATGAAGAAAGTGGAAAGCCGCGAATCGCGCATGATCAACGGCCGCATCCGCGTCTCGGAGTTCCGCGACACATGAAGCTCGTCATTCTCGACCGCGACGGCGTCATCAATCACGACTCGGACGAATACATCAAGTCGCCCGAAGAGTGGGTGCCGATCCCCGGCAGCCTCGAAGCGATCGCGCGCCTGCACCGCGAGGGTTACAAGGTCGTGGTCGTCACCAACCAGTCCGGCGTGGGCCGCGGACTGTTCGACATGAACATGCTCGGGCGCATTCACTCCAAGATGCTCGAGGCGGTGCGCGCCAAGGGCGGCGAGATCGACGCCATTTTCTTCTGTCCCCACCGGCCCGAGGACAACTGCCGTTGCCGCAAACCTCAGCCTGGCCTGTACCAGGAAGTCACCGAGCGGCTCAAGGTGAACCTGAGCGGCGTTTATTCGGTGGGGGATAGCGAGCGGGATATTATTGTGGCGCGTCTGGTTTCGGCGCGCCCGGTGCTGGTGCGCAGCGGCAAGGGCAAGCGCACGCAGAAGAAAAGCAAGGCGCTGGCGGACGTTCCGGTGTTCGAGGATCTGGCGGCGTTCACCGATAATCTCCTCTCCGGCAAACTGCCCGCGAACTGACTTGGTCCTGCTCCGTTCTCTCCTGTTTAATGTCGTGATGTTGCTGTCGGCGGCGGTCTACGCCCCGCTCATGCTGCCGACCGTTGTTCTGCCGTTTGCGCTCCGCTATCGTCTGATCAGCGCCTGGGCGCGATTCCAGTTGATCGTGCTGAAGCATTTGTGCCGGCTCGATTACCGGGTGGAGGGACGCGAGCATCTGCCCGGTGGCGCGGCGATCATTCTGTCGAAACACCAGTCGGCCTGGGAAACGATCGCCTTCCAGGGGATCTTTCCGTCGCAAACCTGGGTGCTGAAGCGGGAATTGCTGTGGATTCCCCTATTCGGCTGGGCGCTGGCGCTGCTGCGGCCAATTGCGATCGACCGCAGCGCGGGCCGGAAGGCAATCGAGCAGGTTATCGAACAGGGGCGTGAGCGCCTGCAATCCGGCATCTGGGTCGTGGTGTTTCCGGAGGGCACGCGCGTGGCGCCCGGTACGCGCAAGCGCTACGCCATGGGCGGCGCGGTGCTGGCGGCCGAAACCGGTTACCCGGTCGTGCCGGTGGCACATAATGCCGGCTCGTTCTGGCTGCGACGCGGTTTCCTCAAACGCCCCGGCACCGTGCGCGTCGTTATCGGCCCGGTAATCGATCCCCGCGGCCAGACGGCGGAGGCGATCATTAAACAGGCGGAAGAGTGGATTGAAATGAAAATGGTGGAATTGGAAAAAACGGCATAACCACAGCGTTGCTTAAACTGCTTACCACGCGCCTCCATATCAATTCGCTTGTCGGCGATGGCGAAAATTCCATAAAGTGATCATCTCGGTTCCGCGTTGCTGAGTGAAGCGAATTCGGCGAGCGAGAGCGTTTCGGCGCGCCGGACCGGGTCAATACCCAGGGCGAGCATGTCCTCCACGCCCAGCAATCCCCTCAGGTTATTGCGCAGGGTTTTGCGGCGGCTGGCGAAGGCCGCGCGCACCAGCATCGCAAACCGTGCAGGGTCGTCGACCGGCACGGGCGGGGTGGCATGCGGCACGAGACGCACGACGGCGGAATCCACCTTCGGTGGCGGCATGAAGGCGCCGGGCGCGACGACAAAGAGTTTCTCCACAGCGCAGCGGTACTGAATCATGACCGAGAGGCGCCCGTAATCCTTTCCGCCCGGCGCCGCGCGCAGCCGTTCCACTACTTCCTTCTGCAGCATGAACAGCATGTCCTTGATGCATCCGGACTGATCCAGCAGATGAAACAGAAGTGGCGTGGAAATGTTGTATGGCAGATTGCCGACCACCCGTAACTGGTTGCCGGCAGGCGCGAGAGCACAGAAGTCGAATTTCAGCGCATCGCCCTGATGCAGTGTCAGCTGCTCGCGCGGGAAGTCCGATTCGAGGTGCGCAATCAGATCGCGGTCGAGTTCCACGGCGTCGAGATGCGTCACGCGCGCCAGCAGTTCGCGCGTCAGCGCGCCCGTGCCCGGACCGATCTCGACCACATGGTCGCCGGCTTGCGGCGCCAGTGCCGCGACGATACGCCCAACGACATTCCGGTCGTGCAGGAAATGCTGGCCGAAGCGCTTTTTGGGATGAGGGGAACTCATGCGAACGAAAATCTCACGGGATTTACAGATTGAGCAGGATTAACAGGATTAAATCAGAAACTTTATCAAAAAGTCCTGTAAATCCTGAAGAATTTTGTCAATCCTGTCTATTGTTTTTTGCTTGCAAGCGTAAGCGCCATCTCAATCGCGGCATTCAGGCTCGCGGAGTCGGCGCGGCCGGTGCCGGCGAGTTCCAGCGCCGTGCCGTGGTCCACCGAGGTGCGCACGAACGGCAGGCCGAGCGTGATGTTCACGGCATGGGTGAAGTCGTGGTGCTTCAGCACCGGCAGGCCCTGATCGTGATACATGGCGAGTACCGCGTCCGTGTCCGCGAGCTGCGCTGGGAGGAAGGCGGTGTCCGCGGGTACCGGACCGCGCAGACGCATCCCTCGTGCCGACAAATCCCGGAGCACCGGTTCGATCACCTCGATTTCCTCGCGCCCCAGATGCCCGGATTCGCCGGCATGGGGGTTCAGGCCGCAGACCAGAATACGCGGGTCGGCAATGCCGAACTTCTGCTTCAGATCGTTGTGCAGCACTTCGAGCACTGCCGTCAACCGCTCGCGCGTGATCGCGCCCGGCACCGTCGCGAGTGGAAGATGAATCGTGGCCAATGCCACACGCAGACCGGGGCAGGCGAGCATCATCACCGGCTGTGCCACACTGCTCTGCGCGGCGAGTAATTCGGTGTGGCCGGTGAAGACGATACCCGCGTCGTTGATGATGCCCTTGTGCACCGGACCGGTGACGAGTGCGTCGAACTCGCCGCGCAGGCAGCCGGCGACGGCGGTTCTCAGTGTTTCGATAACGTAGGGAGCGTTGACGACATCCAGTTGGCCGGGTTTGACGGAATGTTTCGCCTTTGCCGGCAACACGTAAACGCCTGGACCCGCGGCATCGCGTCCCTTCCATTGGCGCGTGACGAATGTCAGATGCAGTTGTCGTGCCCGCGTTTCCAGCATGGCGGGATCGGCGATCAGAACCAGTGCATAGGCCGGCGCTTGCTGGACGAGACGTACGGCAATATCCGGCCCGATACCAGCTGGCTCGCCGGGGGTGAGGGCGATGACGGGAACGTGGGGCGTGAGGCGTGAGGCGAGGGGCGGGTTCGATAATTCCTTTTGCTCTTTACTACTCACCCCTTATTCCTCACTTACGAGGTATTCCACGAAAGCTTCGTCGCGCAATTGCCGTGCCCATTGCTCGTAGCGTTCATCGGCCTTGCGCGCGTGGATTTGCTGGCGCGCAGCGGCCTGCTGACGCTCCTGAGTAATATCGTGGGTGCGCCGGTCGAGTACCTGGATGAGATGTAGTCCGAATGACGTGCGTACCGGCTGGCTCAGCTGGTTCGGCATGAGCAAGTTCATGGCTTTTTCGAACTCCGGCACCATCATGCCGGGATTGACCCAGCCGAGATCTCCGCCGTTGGCGGCCGTGCCGGTATCTTCGGAATGCGCGCGCGCCAGCGCGGCGAAATCATCGCCGTTCTCGACGCGCTCGCGCAGATTGAGCAGCTTTTGGCGGGCATCCTCCAGTGACTGGATTTCGCTCGTCCGCAGTAGAATGTGACGCACATGAGTCTGGGTCACAGCCTCGGCCTGCGCCGCGCCGCGCTTGTCGTTCAGCTTCAGGATATGGAATCCGTTGGGGCTGCGGAGGATTTCGCTGATGCCGCCTGGTGACATGCGGCTGAGCGCGCTCAGAAACAGTTCGGGCAGCTCGCCCGGTTTTTTCCAGCCGAGACTGCCACCCTTGAGGGCGTCCGCCCCCTGGGAATAGCTGACGGCGATTTGCTCGAAATCGGCCCCCGCTTTCAACTGACGCAGGATATCATCAGCGCGCTTTTTCGCCGCCTGAATTGCCTCGGGCGAGGCCGATTCGGGAATGCCGATCAGGATGTGCGAAAGATTGTAGGTAACATCCATGTCCGCCCGGCTCTGCGGATTTTCCAAAAAGTGGCTGACCTCGCTATCGGTTACGTTAACGCGGTTACTAATCTCGCGTTCGAGCAGATGCTGGATGGTCAACTGGTCGCGGGTTTGGGCACGGAACGCGTCGACATCCATGCCGCTCTTCGCCAGGGCCTTGAGGAAATCTTCTTCGCTCAAGTTATTACGCCGGGCGATGGTTTCAATCGCCTGATCCACATCGGATTCGCCTACACGAATCCCGGTCTGTACGGCGAGCTGGAGCTGCAGGCGCTCCAGCACCATCCGATCGAGCAATTGTTTCCGAAGTATGTCGTCCGGAGGTGTTTTGATTTTTTCGAGAGCGAGTTGTTTTTTGGTCTCCAAGAGACGATTCGCCAGTTCGGTTTCGGTGATCACATCATCATTGACGATAACCAGGATACGGTCGATCTTCCCGGAGACTTTTGAGGGTGCGGGAGCGGCCGCCATGATCGACGGCAGCAACAACAGGAGCAGCCCGACTATCGCATTTCTGGGCGCGGTGAATTTGGCAACAAGATGCATGGTTTCCGATAGGATAAATGTAGCCCTGCTTCGCTAGTCTTGTCATTCATAGCAATGACCGACGCTCCGACGCGGTACCGGAGTAACGCTAGGATAACATGAACTAGCTGCCGGCTCCCGTGCGTCACTGCTTCGGACGGAGACGCAAGGCGGCCATATCAATGAAGCGCCAACTCTGAGCCGCCTGGCCACCACCGTCGAAAGCGCTCATGCCTCCAGGTCAGTGGGCGCTAGGGAACGGTGGCCTCTGGCGCCGTGGATGGTGAGGGGAAGGAAAACATGCTTTGGTGCAGCGGACTGTCCGGTATGCTGCCAAGCTTGGACAGACCGGTCAGCTCCAATTCGAACATGATCGAAGTGTTCTGGGTGGCGGCGTTATTATTGGCTGTGTCGACCGTAAGCCGCCGGCTGCCCACGACGCGCAGTGCCCAGCAACAGGCGCTGTATTCCACGCCGGCGTAGCTGTCCACGTTGCGGTGGTCGCGTTGTGAATACAACGAGCGCGCCCGGAATGTCCAGCGACCCACGATCGGCCACTCGGTGGAGATGTCCGTCTGATCGAGGTCGCCGCGGGAAAACCGCCTGCCGACATTCACGATGCGGTTTTTGGCCGGGTTGTATTGGAAGTAGTAGTTATATTTCTGAAAATTATCGTTAACCCCGTTCCATTGAACGGTAGAGCGGGCATGCCAGTGGCTGGCGAGGGTGGCGTAGGCCTCGCCAATGATGTCGGAGGCGGCCGCCCCGTCCGTACCCGGCGGCAGGTTGACCTGCCGGTCGGCAAAGTAGTAAATCCTGCCGATGCTCGCGCGTCCGCGTTCGGCGCCGTCTTTTTCGTCGAGGAACCGCGTGGTCAGCGCCGCGGTGACCTGGTTGGAATCGCCGATGCGGTCGCCGCCGCTGAAGCGGTTGTCGCGGAACAGGTTGGAGAAGCTCAGGTCCGGCACGCTGGTATCGAAATTGGGCAAGCCATCCTGGTCCTTGGCCGGGATGTAGAGATAGTACAGGCGCGGCTCGAGAGTTTGCGCGTACAGACGTTCACCCCAGCGTGAGTCGCGCTCGAAGATCAGCCCGCTATCGAGGCTGAATACCCCCCTTGTCAGTGTCGGTGTCGCATCGGGGGCGTCCGTGAGATGGTACGAGATTTGCCGCACGCCCAATTTGGGGATGAGAAAACCATAGCTGTTTGAAAGCGGCAGGTTCACGGCGGGGTACAGGTTCAAGCGTTCGCCGGTAACACTTGCACTGCGTTCAAAATTCACCGCCTCGCTATCGAAGTAATAATTTACCCGGTTGGGTTCAACCGGCCGATTGAGAGCAAGGTTGAGTTGCGGCAGCCGTGCGTAAGGACGGTCGGTCACCGCGACGGTGGGGTCGATCGTTTGATATTCCGCTGCGAGAGCGCTGAAGTTCCACATCGGGCCGCGGTAGTCGACCTCGGCGTTCTGCGGCAGGTGCGTCTGGCTGGTGATG
>DATICK010000135.1:0-11842 GCA_035456865.1 Sulfuricaulis sp. | reverse complement strand
CAGGGGTTGCGCATGAACAAATGCCAACCGTTCAGCAACCAGCGTCGCCCGATGCGCAGATGTTTCCAGAATCGTTCCAAACCCACTCTCCCTGACGGACTCCCGCCGTCGCGGATGTACTAATAAAACTAGCATGGATTCTTATATAGTGGCGGAACGGTGGTTCCAGGGAAGGATGCCGCGCCACGCTGGACGGCTTGGACACGCCGTTTATCAGCTATCGCGCGGAGAACGAGAAGGCGTCGACGTGCAAATCAGGGCAATACTTACAGCAGCGTTGCGAGATCGGGTTTGTATCCCCATCCCCGATGCCCCGCGCCGATCTCGTCAGGACTTGGCCTTGTAGACGCCGTCGTGCTCGCGTGCGTGTTCTTTCACGCGCAGTCCGAAGGACTGCCCGGGGCGGGCCTCGTTAACGTGCACATGGTCGATTTCCATCGACTCGACCGGCTGCGAGAAGTCGCTGGTGTGACCCTTGATGTGGATGACGTCGCCCACGCGCAGGTTGCCGGTCTCGAGTTGCACGATCGCGACCGAGAGATGCGAGTAGTAATGCGTGACGATGCCAATACGCTCGGTGCCGGGCGGTATTGCCGGGGCGGCCGGTTTCGGCATCGCGGCCGGCGCGCGGGCGGTGACCTGCTTTTTCCCGGGGGCGGCCTTGGCCTTAACCGTGGTTTTCTTTTTGGCTGCGACTTTCTTGCTGACGGTCTTTTTGCGAACCGCCACTTTAGCGGTTGAGGTTTTCTTTTTCTTCGTTGTGGTCTTGGCTTTCTTCTTGGTTGCCATGGGTAGCACCTCCACTTTGAAAACGGAAACCGTTCGGGAAAATGATGCCAGCTTTGCCTACCAGATGCCAGACCCGTCGCCTCCGGAGGGCTGGAAATCCTGAGTGAGGTGCGCTGGTTGTCGCCGCGACCTGACGTTGGGATTACGGCCCAGACTACTCGCTACGGACCAGCAGCACCGGGCAGGGCGTCAACCGTATCACGCCTTCGGCCACGCTGCCGAGCAGCAGATGGTTCAGGCCGCGCCGGCCGTGCGTACCCATGACCAGCAGTTCCGCGGACATCTCGTTGGCCTCGTCCACGATCACCTGCGCGACGTGATCGCTGGCGCGCTTGAGCTCGACCAGCCGCGTCTCGACATGGAGTCCCTCGCCCTTGGCCTCCTTCTGCGCCTGTTCGAGCAGTTCCTGTCCGTACTTTCGCGCCTGCGTATACAACTCCTTGATATAGGACGGCGGAGATCCGGATCCGGTCTGGGGAACGTTGCTGATCGTGTCGATGACGTGGAGTAACAGGATTTGAGCCGCGTGCTGATGCTTTCCGATCCGGATCGCTTCGCGCAACGCGCGTGTGGATGTGTTGCTGCCGTCGATGGATACCATGATGCGTTTGTACATGGTGCTGTTCTCCTTTACAGGGTCTGCGCGCCTCTCCCCATGGCCGCGGGCCCTGCTTATGTTAGTTCTTGCGGACCCGCATAGCCAACGCGTTTTATCTGACAAAACCTTGTTCTTGATACTCCCGCTAGAAAGATAGCGTTTCGTACGCCGCATGGCCCAGACGCAGCAGCGTGGCGCGGTCGGCTTCGCCGGCGAGCGCAAAGCCGCGGCCGTGATCGACCCAGTAGAGTACATTCACGCCTTCGCCGGCTTCATAGCGGAACGCGGTTTCCTGTGCGCCGTCGGTCTGTATCGCCACGTACAGCGTCAGGCGCACGCCGCGTGCATCCTGGTACATGAACTGCGCGGCCGGACCCTTGTCACCCGGCAACAGCCGTCCCCCCACCAATTGATATCCGAAACGGTTCAGGTCTGGCACACGCAACTCGGTGCCGAGCCGCTTCGACAGCCAGTGGACGAGATGCTGTTCCTGGTCGGCTTTTACTTCAACCGGGTGTTGTACTTCCGAGGCATAGACGACATGGGCCACGGCGGCGCGCTCGGCAAGCGCGACCGCTTCTATGGGCGTCGCAGGCTCCAGCTTGCCGTGCACCGCCCAGCCCAGCACGCCGCCAACGGCGAGCCAGCCGATCGCCGCGGCCCTATGCAACCAACGGGCGCGCGCAGGCGGGGCAAGCGTCTGCGTCAGCCGCGCGGGCACGGGTTCATCGAGCACGGGATCGAAGAGCGCATGCAACGCCTGATTCTGTTCACGCCACGCCTGCACCCGAGCCGACAGCGTTACGTCGGTGGCCAGCCGCGTCTCGATTTCCGCGCAGTCCGCGGCGTCGAGCCGACCGTCGACATAGGCGTGCAGGGTGTCGTCGCTGATCGGTTGGGGCTGGTCGCTCATTTCACTCTCCGCAGGGTCGGACTGGTTTCGCCGGACATCAAGGCCCGCAATCGTTCGCGGGCGCGCGTGAGTCGCGACATGACAGTGCCGATCGGCACATCGAGGACGCGCGCGGTTTCCTCGTATGACAATTGTTCGAGTCCGACCAGCAGGATCACCTCACGATGTTCCGGGGCGAGGTGCTGCAGGGCGTTCGAGATGTCGCGCGCGGTCGCGGCATCATCGAGCGGCGTGTGTGCCGGATCGCTGCCCGCGTCATCGGGTTGAGTGCGCGCGACCGCCGTGGCGGCGCGGATCTGGTTCACATGGACATTGTGCATGATGGTGAACAGCCAGGCACGCAGGTCGGTGCTGCGGCGGAAAAGGCTGAATTTACGCAGTGCGCGCTCGAGTGTGTCCTGCAGGAGGTCATCGGCGCGCATGCGATCACGCATCAGCGCCAGCGCGTAACGGCGCAAGCGCGGCAGATGTTCCTCGAAAGGATGACGGCCCATCGGATTTGTTCCATGTCCCGGGGCGCCGCCGCCCCGGGGGTTGTCAGGAAATCAATAGCCGCTGCCGAGCTTCGGGTCGATCTGCCAGACTTCATTCACGACCTTGCCGCCGCGATAGGTCAGCACGTAACGCACCTTGATTGTATTCTTTCCGGTGAAGGTCACGTTAGCGGTGACCGTGGCGCCGCTGGGATTGCCGCTCTCGGCAAGCTTGTCGACCGCGACGGTCAGCGGTCTGTTGGCCTTGGCGAATTTGATCCACACGCCGCGAATCGCCTCGCCGCCCTTGTAGGCGCCATCGAGCGGGCCGCCGACCCACTGGAACACGGCATCATCGCCGTAGGCGGCCATGATCTTGTCGACTTCGCCGCCGCCAATGGCCTGGAAATGGGCCTTGGCGTCATCCGCCGGTCCGGCCAATGCAGTGAGGGAAACAAGGGTAAACGCGGTCGCCGCCGCAAGTTTCAGAATACGCATGATTTTCTCCTGGGTTGGGCAATCCCGATGCGGGATGCTCTAACGGGTTAACACGGCCAGAAACGGATTTATTCCGCGCAGAAATTATTTCTTTGCATCGAGGGAGAGGCGCCCCGGCAGAAAGCGATATCGCTCGGCGGCAACCCCGTTTCCATGGACATATGGTTACGCAACACCCGTCAGCGCTTCAAAGCGCACCAGGCTCCCACCGCGACCCGGTTCAATACTATTGCAGCTCGATAACCCCGCTCACGTTAACGCTCAGGGTGCTGGTGCCGGCCTCGACTGCGGGCGGCGCGACGGAGGCCGCTTCCATGGCGGTGGCGCGCATCATGATCGGTATGGGCTGCCCGCCGCCGGTGTTGATGGAGACATCCACGATCCGGTAGCCCTTGGCCGCGAGTTGCTTGCGCACCAGCTCGGCGCGCTGCTTGAAGGCGTCGAGGGCCTGCGCGATCAGCTCATCCTCGACTGCCGCACGCCGCGCGGGGGAGACCGAGAAATTGACAGACGTGACCTGCAAGCGTTCCTGCAATTGCCCGATCAGGCTGCCCAGTTCCGCGAAGTCTGAACCTTCCAGCTGCAGTTCCTGCGTGGCGCGCCAACGCTGAATCTTTTCTTTGTTGTAGACCGGATAGGTGCGGTAACTGCCGCTGCGGACCTCGACCTTGGCCCGCGCCTTCGCGGTCTTGAGCGCCGCGTCCATGCTGCGGTTGATATGATCGGCGAGGCGCGCGGCGTTGTCGTCTTCGGCGGTGAGGCTGAGCACGGCCTGCATGCGGTCGTTCTCGACCGGGCGGCTGCGTTCGACCTGAAAGTGAACTTGGTTATAGCGTGCTGCCTCGTCGGCGGCCGTGGCCTGGTTGGCGGCGGCGAAACCGAGTGTGAGTGAAATAACCATCAGGCGCGCAAACAATGGCATGGAAGACTCCTGGAACGATGTGAGCGTTCGATTGTAACACTGTGTCCGTCCGCGCCCAGCGGATAAAGCGAGCGGACAAGTGGACTCGAACCCGATTTATCCCGATAACGGTCACCTGTTACCATCTTTTCAATGTTCACCCGCATTTCTCATCACCGGTATCTACTGATACTCGGCCTCGTGTTCGCGTTCGAGTGGGCGCTGCTGGCCATTCATCCCTACGATCGCGCCGACTGGGCGCTGGAGAATGCGCTGGTCGCCGTGTTTGTGCTGGCTCTGGCGGCGACGCATCGCGTGTTTCCGCTGTCGCGCCTCTCCTATACGCTGATTTTTGTCTTTCTTCTGCTGCATGAAATAGGCGCACACTACACGTATGCCAAGGTGCCGTACGACGAAGGTTTCAACTTGCTTTTCGGCTTCAGCCTGAATGAGGCGCTGGGATTCGGGCGCAATCATTTCGACCGCGCGATTCATTTTTCCTACGGCTTGCTGCTGGCGTACCCGGTTCGCGAAGTGTTCATTCGCATCGCCACGGTGCGCGGCTTCTGGGCCTATTTCCTGCCGCTCGACATCACCATGTCGACCTCGATGCTATTCGAGCTGTTCGAATGGGGCGCGGCCGAATTCTTCGGCGGCGATCTCGGCATGGCCTATCTCGGCACACAGGGCGATGTCTGGGACGCGCACAAGGACATGGCGCTCGCGAGCCTGGGGGCGCTGATCTCCATGCTGGTGACCGCCGCGATCAATCTGAGCCTGCAGCGCGACTTCGCGGCTGAGTGGAGTGAAAGTCTGCGCGTGAAGATTTTCCGGCCGCTGGGCGAGAACGAAATAAAACGTATGCGGCGTAAACGCAAGAGCTGAGCGAAACAACCATTGACGTTGCGGCGCACCCTGAACCGATTCCATTTCAAACATCGATACTTTTCTCCGACTTTCGCGCCAAGGAATAAGTACCCATTCGAATAGAGTAACCGTCCGGAATCGCCGTCGTGTCCTTCCTCAATCTAAAAAATCATATTTAAATTAACAAGTTATAAACAATTTCTGTTCAGTCAGGGTTCAGCCTCGGGTAAGTAAGCTTGTCTCAGAAGTAAGCGGTAAACCCTTAATCGCAAGACAAGGAGGAAAACCATGAACCGCAAGATACTGAGTGCCGCTGTCCTGGCGCTGGCCGCCACGCTCTCCGCGCCACTGGCGCAGGCGGATCGCGGCTATCGCGGCGATGACCGCGATTCATACCGTGAGGTCCGGGTGCAACGCGTGGAGCGATATTATTACCGCGATGATCATGACTATCGTCATGATCGTGGTGAGCACCGCGGCTGGTACAAGCACCATGGTGGTCGCGATTACTATGAACCCGCACCGCGCGGGTACCGGGAATCTTATCCGGATCGGCGCGTCTCGTCGCCCGTGCCCATTCTTGCCGGCAGCGTGATCGGCGGAGTGATGGGGCATGAGCTGGGTCGCGGCAATCCGGGCGACACCGCGGTCGGTGCGGTGATCGGCACCATCATCGGCTACGAGATCGTCCGCCATCGCTGAGCGCACACCGGAGCGTCTGTGGCGGGGTTCAAGGCACGCAGATGCTTGACCCGCGCCAGTCGGATAAGATGTGCAGCCGATGGCCACGATCCAGCCACATGACGGAGGCGACTGGTGATGACGCGCGTGAAGTTCATGACGTGCCTCTTCGCCGGCCTGCTCATGGGGGCCTCGGCGGCTCCGGTGGAGGCGAGACGTGACGAGCATTCGTCACGCCGCGAGGCCGCGCAGCGGAACGGTATCTCGCTCGATGAGGCGGTGGCACGCGTCCGGCGCGATACCGGCGGGCGCGTGCTTTCGGCGGAGGCGCGCGAATATCGCGGCCGTACCAGCTACCGCATCAAGGTGCTGTTGCGCGATGGCTCGGTGCGCGTGGTCAACGTGGATGCGCAGAGCGGCGAGATTCGCTAGCAGCTATCCTTATGCGTCTGCTTGTCATTGAAGATGAAAACTCCCTGCGTGAGCAGTTATGCGGTCAATTACGCGCTGCGGGCTATGCCGTGGACAGCGCCGCCAACGGCAAGGATGGCCTGGTGCACGGGCGCGAATACCCTATCGACCTCGCCGTCGTTGATCTAGGCTTGCCCGACATCAGCGGCATGGAGGTCATCCGCGCCTGGCGCAAGAACGACCGGCGCTTCCCGGTACTGATCCTGACCGCCCGCGGGCGCTGGCAGGACAAGGTGGAGGGTCTCGACGCGGGCGCAGACGACTATCTGGTCAAGCCGTTTCAGTTCGAGGAATTGCTGGCGCGAGCAAAAGCCCTGCTGCGGCGCTCCGCCGGTCAGGCGCAACCCATCGTCACCTGCGGACCGATTGTGCTCGATACCGCCGCGCAGCAGGTCCGCGTCGGCAAGCAGACACTCGAGCTCACCGCCTATGAATACAAGGTGCTGGAATACCTGATGCTGCATGCCGGCGACGTGGTGTCGAAGACAACGCTCACCGAACATACCTACGATCAGGATTTCGACCGCGACAGCAACGTGATCGAGGTCTTCATCGGTCGTTTGCGCAAGAAACTCGATCCCGACGAGCGTCTCAATCCGATCGAAACTCTGCGCGGTCGCGGCTATCGCTTCACGCTTCCCTGCGGGGGTTCGTGATGCGATCGTTGCGCGCGCGTCTGCTCCTGGTCTCGGCGCTGGTGCTGGCGGGGTTTTTCGCTTTGACCGGAGTAGCCCTGGATCAGGCGTTTCGACGCAGTGCCGAGAGCACGCTGCACGAACGGCTGCAAGGCCATCTCTATGCCTTGCTCGCCGCTTCCGACCTCGATGCGAATAACAAACTGGAATTGCCCGTGGAACTGCCCGAGCCGCGCTTCAACCTCGTCGGATCCGGTTTGGTCGCGGAGGTAAGCGACGCCCGGGGTACGATTGTATGGCGGTCGGTTTCGGCGCTCGGCATGAAATTCGATGACGCGGTATTGCCAGCCCTCGGCGAGCGTGTGTACACGCAGACTACCAGCGAACAGACTCCGGGCCGATTGATGCTGAGCTTCACCACTCGTTGGGAAGGCAGCGACCGTCAGCCACGGCTGTACGTATTTCATGTGGCCGAGCGGCTGGATGTGTACGCGGCGCAGATCCAGCAGTTCCGCCACAGCCTTTTCGTCTGGCTCGCCGCGGCCACGCTGTTGCTGCTGGCGATCCAGGCGCTGATCCTGCGCTGGGTCATGTCGCCGCTGCGGCAGCTGGCGCAGAACCTGTCGGAAATGGAGGCCGGCCGCGCCCAGACCTTGCTCGGCCGCTATCCGGCTGAAATTCAGCCGCTGGCCGATAACCTCAACACTCTTTTGGCGAACGCACGCACGCATCTTCAGCGGTACCGCGACGCGCTGGGCAACCTGGCGCACAGCCTCAAGACGCCACTGGCAGTTTTGCGCTCGAGTGTCGATGCCAGAGTGCCGGCGGAGGAATTGCGCACGGTTGTGCAGGAACAGTTGCAGCGCATGAACGAAATTGTCGAGCACCGACTGCAGCGCGCCGCCGCCGCCGGCCGCACCGCCTTGGTCACACCGCTGCCGGTAGCCCCGGCGGTGCGAAAAATCCTCGCTGCCCTGGACAAGGTATATGCTGGAAAATTGGTGCGCGCCGAGCTCGACATCCCCTCCGAGGTGGTGTTTCGCGGCGATGAAGGCGACCTGCTCGAGGTCGTGGGCAATCTGGCGGACAATGCCTACAAGTGGGCGCGTTCGCGCGTGCAAGTGCATGCCCGCAACGAACCGGTCGGGCGATCAGGATGGGAATTTACGTTGCGCGTCGAGGACGATGGACCCGGCATTGCCCCCGACCAGGTCGAGCGTGTCCGCGAGCGCGGCGTGCGCGCAGACGAGACCACACCCGGGCATGGGTTCGGAATCGCCGTAGTACAGGAAATGGCAGAGCTTTATGGCGGTGAATTGGTGATTTCCCGCAGCCCGCTTGGCGGGGCCGCGGTGGAAGTGCGGTTGTAATAAAATACTTTTCACAATGATCTGGAGATTTTGAAACATGAAACGTTTAACGATTTTCACCCTCATCGCCGTCTTCGCGGCGGTTACCACCGGCTGCGCGACCGATGAGTACGGCAATCCGCTGCCCATGACCGACGCCGAGAAGGGCGCGATCATAGGCGCGGCGTCCGGGGCGGCCATTGGTGCATTGGCCAGTAAAGACAACCGCAGCAAGGGCGCGCTGATCGGCGCGGTCGGCGGTGGCATTGCCGGCGCCGCCGTGGGCACCTATATGGATTCGCAGAAAAAGGATCTTGAGAAGGTGCTCGCGCCCGAGATCCAGGCGAGAGCGATTGATGTCCAGAAGGTGAACCAGAACAACCTGCTGATCACCATGACATCGCAGACGGCGTTTGATTTCGATTCCACGACGATCAAGCCGGGTTTCTATACCACCATGGACAAGATCGCGAACGTGCTGATTCGTTACGGCAAGACGCATCTCACCATTGTCGGGCACACGGACAACGTTGGCACCAACCAGTACAACCAGACACTCTCCGAGCATCGCGCCCAGGCGGTCAACGACTATCTGCGCAACAAGGGCGTGCTGGTGCAGCGGCTTGTGTTCCTCGGTCGGGGCGAGACTGCGCCGCGCGCCGCCAACACCACCGAGGAAGGTCGCCGCCTCAACCGGCGCGTGGAGATCATCGTCGAGCCGATCGTCGCCGAACCCCAGAATCAGGCGCCGGGATAAGTTACGCGAGCCGGTTTTGCAGGACACCGGCGCACGCTTTGTGCCAAGGTTTGCAATTTCCATATTCGTCAAAAGCGTTTTCGATTCTGGAACTGGTTTTTAAGCCCTCTGACAGCGTTCATAATCGGGGCATTTCAGAATTGGCTTGGATGTGAAAACATAAGCCCATGACCGGTTTCATATTACGTCTGCTTGTCGTCGCGTTCGGGCTGTGGCTGGCCTCGGCGTGGGTGCCCGGCATCGAAGTAAAGGGTGTGTGGACGCTGCTGGGCGCGGCGCTGATGCTCGGCTTCGTCAACGCCATTGTGCGACCGTTGCTTGTGATCCTGACACTCCCGATCACAGTATTGACACTCGGATTATTTCTGCTGGTCATTAACGCGGGCATGCTGGGGCTGGTCGCATGGCTGTTCGACAACTTCACCATCGCGGACTTCGGATCGGCGTTGCTTGGATCAATCGTCGTGAGCCTGACCGGCTGGGCCGCGTCTTACTTTATCGGCCCGCGCGGGCGTATTGAAGTCATCGTCGTGCGCCATTGACGATAGGGATTTCTGGATTAGCTCGAATTAAAAAGAAGAACTGATCCAAGGGCGTCTGCCCGGCGCGGCGGTTCGCTGCTCACGTGTTTCGCTCGACGGTTTCGCGCGCGGCGCCGGTGGCGCGTGCATCCCGAGTTTCGCGCCCGACTGTTCCCCGCTCCGCGACGGCGCGTTCGCCCGCTTGCTCGAAACGCAGGAATTCCTTGACCCTGGCATTGGCGACGCGGGCGCAGGCCAGGGATTGTGGTTTTTGATTCCAGCCCCAGTAATCGGAATGATCCGCGTCAGGATTTTCCTGCTGCGTGAGCTTGACGGGCGCGGCGGCGTCCGCCCAGAACTCATGGCCGAGCGCCGTCGGGAAAAAGCCCTCGCTGCCCGGCGCCGCGGTCTGACCGAGCGGAAAGGCGTAGGCCAGCACCTTGTCGCTGGACGAGTACAGGCTCAGGCCCGCGTCGGTCAATACCGTGTCGATGGCGTCGCGCAGCTTCTGCTTGTCGGGTCGCGGTTCGAGCATGAAGGTGGGCACCGCTCCGGCCATCAGCACCACGCGGCCAACGGTGATATCGCTCGTGCCCCGTAGCGCCTTGAGCAGTTCGAGCGTCAGGCGGCAGCCCATGGAATGTGCAACGATGTCCACCTGTTTGTGGCCGCTTTCACGCGCTGCGCGCGCGAGCGTGTCGGCCAGCGCCGCGGCGGTCTGGCGCGCGCGCTCGATGCTCCACGGGTAAAAAAGCGGCGAGACCACGCCCCAGTCGGCGTCGCCCGGCCAGTAAATCTGAACCAGGCGTCCGCCCGCGACGGGCGATTCGTCGTCGAGCCTGGCCAGTTCACGCTGCAGCGCCTCGAATCCGCGGTACGCGTCCTCGCTGGCCTTGAGATCGTTGTTGTAGCCATGGATCAGGAGTAGCAGATGGCGCCGGCCGGTGAGCGCGCGGTATTCCGGTTCAGACGGCGCGGTTTTGACCTCGCCGCCCTGGGGACGCTGGCGGAAGGACAGCCTCGCGGTTGGTTCGAGCGCCACGCGATTACCTCCGCGCCCGCAGACTGGTGAGCGCGTTGACCACGTCCTTGGCGAAGGGCGCGACCAGGCCACCCAGCAGTGACAGCAGCACGACCAGCTCCGGGCTCGGAGGGGATTTCTGGTTCAGCAGGACCCAGGCGAGCAGCGCGCCGCCGCCGGCCACGGACCACAGCTGGTTGAGGCGCGCCCAGTCAAATTCGATTTCGTTCTGCAGCACGTCGAGCTTGCGGCTCACCAGGTTGCCGAGCCGGGCGCGCGCCTGCGCCGCGCCGCGTGCCTGCATGTCGTCGGTTATGCTGACCTTGCGGGGGCGGCCTTCCATCCGTTCGGCGCTGAACTTTAGCCAAATCTTGGCGTCGTCGACCCCCTCTCGCAGTTCCCGTACCTGGGGCATGGCGGCAATGAATTCATAGAACGCGGGGTACTTCGAGGGGAAATCCAGCGCCACGTTCGCGGCCGCCTGAACCTGGCCCATGAGTTTCGCGGTCGGCTGGTCGTAAAGCACATTGGCGTTCCCGGGCCCGCCCGCCGCCAGCAGCATGAGTTGCTGGTGCGCGGATTTCGAATCGGACGCGGTCGCCAGCCAGCGCTCGAGGCGGCCGCGGTGAAAATGCCGCCGCCAGTACGTCACGCTCTTGACGAGTTCCAGCAACGCCATGGCGATGGTGCCGATGGCGGCGAGCAGCAGAGCGTAGTCGAGAATTTTTCCGGAAAAGCTTTCTACGGTGACAGCGATGGTGCTGGTATCCACGGTGGGCAACCTCCTGTATACGGAATCATGTTTTTGTGTCCAAGTCGCGTCGCGGCGACGCGTATGAGATTATTGCGGCGGAATGAATCTCCTTGAACATGTCTGGTGGATTGTTATTCTCCCGGCCCGGAATCGAAGCCGTCAAGCCGCCGCAATAATCAGAAATCATTAATGATCTTCGTTATTGACCCGGCACGCCCATGCCATCACGAATACCCAGTAATGTCTATCGTGACCTGCCTTCGTTCAAGAATAATCGTGCCGTGTCAATAACTGCTTAGGCAGGGATAAGGCAAGCAGACGGTTCGGTCTCTACTCATTCACATGAGCGGCAGCTCAGTTTAGCCAGCATGACGTTGAACCGTCTATCCGTGTCGGCACCGTGGATGATAAAGTGCTGCACAGAGGTATCGGACGATGGCAAACCCGTTGAGTCTGGAGAGTCCGTTTGATGTTCTGTGCAGACAAGAACCCGATTTTCCAGGCGCTACTGGCGATTATGCTGGTGTTGGGTGCGGCCGCGGCGCGGGCCGATCCAGCCGAGCCGTGGCTGAAGGGCCTCGCGAGCGTGGTCGTCCCGGGCACCGGGCAGGCGA
>DATICK010000134.1:0-6141 GCA_035456865.1 Sulfuricaulis sp. | reverse complement strand
GTCGTCTCCGATGTCATCCACGATATCCATGGCCTGCGACATGCCGCGCTCGTAGGCGCGGTGGAGAGCGGAATCGAACATCGCCTGGGTCATTTCGCGCACGTGGATGGGTTGCCCGAGCGCCCGGTAAAGCTCCGCCAGTGTAGCGCTCGACACGCCCGGTTTGGCCCAGATTTCCAGCTGTCCGTCGCGCAGGCAGGCGCTGATGACGCCGTGACGGCGCGCGAAATGATACGGCAGACGCTGGGTCCAGGCGGGGTCCAGAGCTTGAAGGTCGGGCGCGTTGTTCATGGCGGCGGCCGGTGCTGGGGAAATCAGGGCGAAGCGTTATCAGATGACGGCTTCGCTTCCTTCACGTTGGGCGGGCCGAATATCTTGTCCGGGGGGATTTCATCGGAAACGCGTTCGTCTTTTTTCCCCTGAGACGGACCAGGCGGTAACGGCGCCATCGGTTTGAAGTCGTCGAGAAGGGGCGCCGGTTCCTTGCTGATTTTCTTTTGCTCAGCCTGAATGTGTGAATAGCGGCTAGCGCTGAAACCATAACTGTCATTGGGATTGAGAACGATCATCGGACGCAGGAATACCATCAAGTTGGTCTTGGTCTTTTTTTCTTCGTGATACTTGAATAACCAACCAAGCAAGGGGATACGGCTGAGGTAGGGAACACCCTGGGTGATCTCCGTAACACTGTCTTCGATCAATCCGCCCAGGACGATGGTATTGCCGTCATCCACGACGACGGTGGTGTCGAGGGAACGCTTGTTCGTGATCAGGTCCGAAGCTTGTACACCAGTCGCTGGGGCAATGGTCGAGCTTTCCTGGGAAATCAAGAGTTTTACGGTGCCGCCCTCGGATATCTGCGGCTTGATCTTCAGGGTGAGACCGACGTCCTTGCGCTCAATGGTCTGAAATGGATTGACCGCGCCCGTGGCACCGCTGATGCCGGTTTGAGAGAAGCTGCCCGTCACGAACGGGACGTTCTGGCCTACCACGATTTTTGCTTCGGCATTATCCAGCGTGAGCAGATTGGGTGTGGACAGGATGTTGCCGATGCTTTTTTCCTCGAGTGCGCGTGCCAACGCCCCCAGACTGCGTATCTCGGACCCGTCTGCTAACGTGATTTTGCTGCCGAGATACGCGAGCGTCAAACCGCCAGAGGAGCCCAGTGAGGTTCCACCACTTGCGATCACGTCTCCCAAGGTGGTGCGCGAGGCCGGAAAGTTTTGCAGGCCGCCTACGGCGCCATTACCGGCTTTTCCGCCCGCCGCAAATTGGACGCCGAACTGAGAAGCCTTTTCGGTAGTGACTTCGGCGATGAGGACTTCGACATAAACCTGCGCACGGCGAACGTCGAGTTTTTCGATAACGGCGCGCAGATTGTTGAATACGGCGTCGGAGGCGCTGATGATGAGCGAATTTGTCGCGTCATCCGCCTGGATCTGGGATGTCTCCGCCGCAGACTTGCCGCCCACCGGCGCCCGGCCCGGTACCGCCGCGACCGCGGCCGTCTGGGCGCGTGCTTCACCCGACAACAGGCCGCGAAGAACCTCAGCCAGTTTCGTGGCTTCCGCATTTCGCAGGTAAATCACGCGCGTGTTGCCGCCGACCTTGGCCGGCACATCCAGTTTTTCGATAAGCACGCGCAGGTCGTTGATGGTCCCCTGATTCTCGGCGCGAACCAGCAGGCTGTTCGTGCGCAGGTCCGGCATGATGGTGACGCGATCGGCTTCGCCCACGCCTGCCGCCGCCGGCGCGACCGGTGTCGCGGACTGCGTTACATTGGGATACAGCCGCACGATGATTTCCGCGATATCCAGCGCCGAGGCGTTTTTCAGCGGGATGATAGCGAGTTCCGAGCCGCCGCGCTGATCGAGGATTTCGACAATATGCAGCAGGTTGCCGATGTTATCCGCGTAGTCGGTGATGATGAGTGTGTTCGCCGGCGGGTAAACGGAAAGCTGGCTGGTGGGCGCCATCAGTGGCCGCAGCAGCGGGACAATTTGCGCCGCGGAACCATGTTGTACCGTGACCACGTGTGTAATGGTTTGTTCGCCCGGGCGCGGTGTTGCCCCCGTGGTAACCTTGGCGGCCTGCTTGGCATCCCCCAGCGGAACCAGCTTGATGTACCCGCTCGCGCTGTCGATCGCGGTGTATCCCTGCGCCTTTAGCGAGGCGAGGAATATCTGATAGATGGCGTTTTTGGAGACGGGCTGGGTGGAGATGATCGTGAGCTTGCCCTTGACGCGCGGGTCAAGCAGAAAATTCTTGCCCGTGATCTGCGATACGGTTTTCACCACCGCCTGGATGTCCGCCTCCTGAAAGTTGAACATCATCTCGCCCGGCCGTAGCGTCGTGCCGGTCGCTGGCGCGGGGCGAGCGGGAGCAGGTGCTGTTGGTAACGATGGCGGCACAGAAGGCACAGGCCTTGCTCTCTGACCGTTACCGGAAGGCATGAGTGGCGATTCGGCTGCGCCGCCGGGCGGGACTGGCGGTTGCTCCGCGTCGGGTTGCGGCGCTTTCGACTCATCGTTCTCCGAGGGTGCCTGTGCGACCCGGACCGGCTTAAGCTCCGCCGCCTGTAGAGGCGGAAAGACAAACAAGGCACCCACCATCAGCGTGCCAAGAGTTGTCGCGATGAAATGTCGGGTAGCTGTCATTCGCAGGTGATCCAATTTCGCATCGTAGTGAATATTTCTGGATCAGTTTTGCGTAAACTGATAATTGAGCTGCTCGGGTTTGCCGCCACGCACGATTTCCATTTGTACTGAGCCGACATTCTGGATCTGCTGATAAAGCCGGATGGCGTCTTCGGCGGTATTGACCGGCGTTCCGTTTACGCTCTTGATCACATCACCTGCGCGCAGCCCCAGTTTTTCATACAGGCTCCCCGCCTGTATTTGCTGCATCTGAAACCCGCCGCCTTTGGACGGTACCATGGTAGCCTGACGCAAGAAGTCCGGCGTGCGCATCTGCGCCGCAAGCTGTTCGCGCTCTACCGTATAACGGTTCGTTCCGGTTTCCTGAACAATATTGCCGGACGCGGCCGGAGGACGGTATGCCGCCGATTGATCCATGGGTGTTTTCTCCGCGCCTTCCAGCATCAGACTCTCCAAGACTCCGTTACGCTGGATCACGACCCGGTCCGGATACACCGCTTGTAATACTGCATCGCCGGTGACGGTCTGACCGACGCCGAAAGGTTCCTGCGGCTGTCCATTGACGGAGATCAGCGCATAACCACCACTGACCGACGCAATTACCCCGGTCAGCACCAGGTTAAGGCTGCTGATCGGCAGATTGTCGAGACGACCACCGGCCAGCTCCTGGCTGACTTGGCCGAAGAGGTGCGCGGCCAGCAGAGGCTGCAATGAAAAAGTATTTTGCTGGTGAGAAGATGTTGGTGGCGTCAGCACCAGCGGCGGCAATGGCGGTTTGATCGCCAGCCAGGTCCATTGGGCGAGGCTTGCCGTTAGCAACAATAAAATTCCGCCATTAAGAACTCCCGGCAGCCATTGTCGGACGCGGGGATTGGCAATGACCTCGACGATACTCATTATATTCAGTTTCAGTTGCTTGCGCTGAGCTGTGGATGTTTCTGGTTAACATTATAACTGGGCAGCCGGAAAAACCTAGCTATTGATCCGGTAATTGTCCTGTTGAAAGGAGAAACTCGCAGAAAAATCGATCCGGTGCCTTCGTTACCCTGTCAACGTGCCGGATCAATAACGAACATATATAAAGATTATTGCGGCGATAATGGGGCTTATCCGAAGGTCGAAGCATGGGTTTCATGGCAGTGACTTTTCAACCCGACCCATTTCGCCTCAATAATCCGGGTATAATGCGCGGCACGCCGCCCAGGATATCCAGCTTCCCTGACCCATGGAATTACGGTCAAATACCGGCGTGAGCCGGCCTTTCGTTCATCTCAGAGTCCATACCGAGTTCTCCCTGGCGGACGGCATCGTCCGTACGGACGATCTGGTCAAAACCGCCGCCCGTCTTGAGATGCCGGCCGTGGCCATCACCGATCTCGCCAATCTCTTTGGCGCGGTCAAATTTTACCAGGCGGCCTGCGCGGCCGGGATCAAGCCCATCATCGGGGCGGATGTTTGGCTGGAAAATCCGGTCGACCCGCACAAGCCCCACCCGCTGACATTGCTCTGCCAGAACATCGAGGGTTATCGCCGGCTCAGCCGGCTGCTCACGCGCGCCTACGTGGAAGGGCAACATTCCGGCCGGCCCTGCCTCGGCAAGTCCTGGTTCGATGCGCCATTGCCGGGCCTGATCGCGTTGTCGGGCGCGCACGAGGGCGAAATCGGCCAGGCATTGCTGTCCGGCAATCCGGCGCAGGCGGACGAGCTGGCCCGCGCCTATCAGAACTGGTTCCCGGGATGTTTTTATCTCGAGCTGCAGCGTACCGGCCAGCCATTTCAGGAGGATTACAATCACGCTGCCGTCGATCTGGCGCGCCGGATGTCGCTGCCGGTCGTTGCGACGAATCACGTGGTGTACCTGCAGCCAGCGGATTTCGATGCGCACGAGGTCAGGGTATGCATCCAGGACAGCCGCGTGCTCACCGACAGCCGTCGTCCGCGCCGCTACACCACGCAGCAATATTTCCGCAGCAGCCAGGAGATGACCGAACTGTTCCAGGACATTCCCGAGGCCATCGACAACACCGTCGAAATCGCGCGCCGCTGCAACCTGCATCTCGAATTCGGACGCTATTACCTTCCCGCTTATCCTGTCCCGGAGGGCATGACCATCGAGGCGCTGCTGCGCCAAGAGACGCAGCAGGGTCTGGAATCGCACCTGAAGCTCATGCCGGACGAGGCGCGCGAAGCCGCGCGCAAGACCTATAACGAACGTCTGGAGCTGGAGCTTTCCACCATCAACAAGATGGGATTTCCAGGCTACTTCCTGATCGTCGCGGATTTCATTCAATGGGCCAAGAAAAACGGCATCCCGGTCGGGCCCGGCCGCGGCAGCGGCGCCGGCTCGCTCGTGGCTTACTGCCTCGGCATTACCGAGCTCGATCCGATCAAGTACGACCTTCTGTTCGAGCGCTTCCTCAATCCCGAACGCGTCTCGCTGCCGGACTTCGACGTGGACTTCTGCATGGAACGGCGCGACGAAGTGATCGAATACGTGACCCAGCGCTACGGCCATGACCGGGTGGCGCAAATCATCACCCACGGCACCATGGCGGCCAAGGCCGTGGTGCGCGACGTGGGCCGCGTCATGGATCATCCCTACGGCTACGTGGACAAGATCGCCAAGCTCATTCCGTTCGAAATCGGCATGACCCTGGAGCGCGCGCTCGAGATCGAGCCGCAACTGGCGGAACGCTACAAGAAAGAAGATGACGTGCGCGATCTGATCGACACGGCGCGCGCGCTCGAAGGCCTCGCGCGCAGCGCCGGCAAGCACGCGGGCGGCGTGGTGATCGCGCCCGGGCCGCTCACCGACTTCATGCCGCTTTACTGCGAACAGGGCGGCAAGCAGACGGTGACGGGGCTCGACATGGAGGACGTCGAAAAACTCGGCCTGGTCAAGTTCGATTTTCTGGGTCTGCGCACGCTCACGATCATCGACAAGGCGGTTAAGACCATCAACGTCGAACGCGAAAAGACAGGCGAACCGGCGCTCGTCATCGAGCAACTGCCGATCGACGACCCGGCGACGTTCGCGCTGATCAAATCCGCCCACACCACCGCCATGTTCCAGCTGGAATCGCGCGGCATGAAGGATCTCATTCAGCGCCTGCAGCCGGACAACTTCGAGGAAATCGTGGCACTGGTGGCGCTGTTCCGCCCCGGGCCGTTGCAGTCCGGCATGGTCGACGATTTCATCAACCGCAAGCACGGCCGGGCGCGCATCAAGTATCCGCATCCGAGCCTCGAGCCGATTCTCAAGCCCACTTACGGTGTGATCCTGTACCAGGAACAGGTGATGCAGATCGCGCAAGTGCTGTCAGGTTACACGCTCGGCGGCGCTGACCTGCTGCGCCGCGCCATGGGCAAGAAGAAGCCGGAGGAAATGGCGCAGCAGCGCAGCGTGTTCGTCAAGGGTGCCGAGGAACGCGGTGTGAATCCAAAACTGGCCGCCGACATTTTCGACCTGATCGAAAAATTTGCC
>DATICK010000133.1:0-5844 GCA_035456865.1 Sulfuricaulis sp. | reverse complement strand
GTTGCATTCCCTCCAAGGCGCTGCTGGAGACCTCTGAGCTTTATCTCCTGGCGCGCGATCACGGCCCCGCGCACGGCCTCAGGTTCAAGGAACTCTCTCTCGACCTGGCGGCCATGATGGCGCACAAGGACAAGGTGGTGTCCGAGCTCACGCGCGGCATCGCCACGTTGTTCAAGGCCAACGGCGTGACCTGGATTCCGGGACGCGGAAAACTCCTGGCGAAGAATATCGTGGAAGTTTCGGGCCAGTCGGCGCAACAACTGCAGGCCGAGCACGTGATTTTGGCCAGCGGCTCGACGCCGGTGAACCTCAAGAGCGCTCCATTCGATGGACAGCGCATCGTGGATTCGCAGAGTGCGCTGGCGTTCAAGGACGTGCCGCGGCGTCTCGGCGTCATCGGCGCCGGTGTCGTCGGGCTCGAACTTGGCAGTGTGTGGCGCCGTCTCGGCGCGGAGGTGGTGCTGCTCGAGGCGCAGGAGAAATTCCTTTCCATGGCCGATGAACAGGTCGCACGCGAGGCGCTCAAGCAGTTCACAGCCGAGGGGCTCGACATCCGTCTCGGCGCGCGCGTGCTCCACAGCCACGTAGAACAGAATGCTGTGACGGTACGTTATCAGGACAAAGACGGCGAAAACGAGGAAAGCGTGGAGCGTCTCATCGTTGCCGTCGGACGGCGACCCAACACCGACGGGCTGTTCGCCGCGGAAACCGGGCTGCTGCTCGACGAGTGGGGTTTCGTGCACGTGGACGAACACTGCCGCACGAATCTTCCCAATATCTATGCCGTCGGTGACGTGGTGCGCGGTCCGATGCTCGCGCACAAAGGCATGGAAGAAGGCGTCATGGTTGCCGAACGCATCGCCGGCCACAGTGCCACGGTGAATTACGATCTGATACCTTCGGTCATCTACACCCAGCCCGAGATCGCCTGGGTGGGGAAGACCGAGCAGACGCTGAAAGGCACGGGCGAGTCCTATCGGGCGGGAGTCTTTCCATTCGCCGCCAACGGACGTGCCAAGGCCATGGGCGAGGCGTCCGGGTTCATCAAGATCCTCGCCGACTCGCGCACCGATCGAGTGCGCGGCGTGCACATGGTCGGACCGGTGTGCTCCGAGCTGATCGCCGCCGCGGGACTCGCCATGTCGTTCGGCGCGTCCAGCGAGGACATCATGCTCACGATGTTCGCCCACCCGACGCTTTCAGAAGCTTTTCACGAGTCGGCGCTGGCCGTCGCCGGCCGCGCCATTCATCTTGCACAACCGAGGCATCCGAAGACGTGAATGCCGCCACTGGGCAGCGGGCGATGAGTGGACGAGGGTAATAACAGCGTGAGCGCGATTCGCCGCCGAGTGGTTCGAGACCTGAAGCATGGCCACTAAACGAAAAGGGCCCCGGAAGGGCCCTTTTCGTTTAGTGGCGTGCCCTAGAGGATTACTCGGCCCTTACGGGCCTCGCCCCTCCGGGGCCAGCGTCGCTGCGCTCCGCTGTTCAGGATGGCTGACGCCATCCTGTCAAACCTCTGTTGTCTTGTATGAGCGGTCAGAGGTTCGAAAATCTGCAAGAAGCTTCATCTAAAACAAAGGCCCCGGTGGGGCCTTTGTTTTAGATGGCGCGCCCTAGAGGATTCGAACCTCTGACCTTCAGCGTCGGAGGCTGACGCTCTATCCAGCTGAGCTAAGGGCGCGTAGTAGACAATAGTAACACTCGGAATCTCAGCCATCGAAGTACTTCGCGCCAGCCGTTGACCCTCGTTCTCGTGCACGGCGCCATTCCTGGCGCCGGGCTTCCACGAAACCCCCGCTTTGCCTGAAGAATTTCGGGCGCTTGGCACTTGATCTTGGTCATTTTCAGGCTGGAACGGATCAGCAAGAATATCTGTCCAAATAAATAGCGTCCATGCAGTGTTTTTCGAGGGTGTTTTTTCAAAGTGAATATTAGGTTACACTAATACAGCAAATTCAGGGTTCCGCCATTCGGCGGGCAGAGTGAAACTTCAACATTGAAACGGGTAGGGTAAACAATGACTGATCGTGCATTTCTGAAATCATTCGCAGGTCTTATCGCCGCGCTGGTGGCATTGACGGTTGTCCTTTTCGTCGTTGCGCAAATCATCGGTGGCAAGCCGAAGACTGTCGAAGCCACGGCCGATGCCAAGGCGGTGGCCGAGCGCATCAAGCCGGTGGGCGAGTTGAACGTTGGTGCAGTACCAGCCACAAACGTGACAACGGCCTCCAATGCGGTGATGGACGCCATCATCCCCTCCGCGAATGCCGCGGGCGCGGAAGACCATGGCAAGAAAATCTATGACACCACGTGCATGGCCTGCCATGCTGCCGGTGTCGCCGGCGCGCCGAAGCTGGGTGACAAGGCTGCTTGGGCACCACGTATCGCGCAGGGTATGGATACTCTGCATACCCACGCGCTTAAGGGCTTCCAGGGCAAGGCTGGCATGATGCCCCCCAAGGGCGGCAACATGAGCGCCAAGGATGAAGACGTGAAGGCGGCCGTCGATTACATGGTGTCGCAGAGCAAGTAAGTCTGTATTTTTTTCAGTAATAAAAAAGCGGCCGGAAGGCCGCTTTTTTTTGTTTGTCCCTTTCATCGCTACGCTTCCCTGCTTCGCTCGACAAATTCACTCGCCGCGACATAGCCTGCGGGACCTTTTTATCGTTTCCGAATGCGAGTCATCGAAATCGTCGTTACCAGAGGACCGACGATCTTGGGTCAGCTGTATGACTTCGCCGGCGATAGATTGCCCCAATCCGGCTGAAACATGAAACTGGTCAGCACCTAAATTGAAACCGCCGGGGCACGCAACAGTGTAAGAATAAACACGTAGGTCTGACGCTCTCGGAGCACGGAATACCCTGATAACGTTGGAAGGCGCATTACCAGGAGTCGACATTTTTTACTTTAGGAACCGGCGGTTGGCATGATACTGCGGCGTCAGTCACGCACAATCCCCCGGGCTTCTTCCCAAGCAGATCGCGAAAAACGATTGAAAGCATGCGGTTCTGGATCCCGCTGCGTCGTCTGTTGCATTGACGCACTATCGGTTGCGCGCTAGATTGACACGGTAAACAGGCATTGAAACTTTTCTACATCTCTTTGGCGCGACCGATATTTCTCTCCGTTCCGCAGCGAAGAGAGAGCGGTGAAGAATAATGCGTCCGAAAACCCTCAAGTTCAAAGTCGGGGTTTATGTGGCGACCACCCTGACAGTCGCGATGCTTGTATTCACCCTGCTGGTCGTCCGCTACCAGCGGACAGAACTCCTCCAGGAAGCAGTCAGGCACGTCAACCAGCTCTCCGAAATGCTCATCAAGAGCACCCGTTTCGCCATGCTTCAGAATCAGCCTGCTTATGTAAAGAGCATCATCCAGGATGTGAGCAAACAGACAGGAATTGCCAAGGTCAGGGTACTGAACAAGGACGGCAAAATAATTCACTCGACCTACCTGCCCGAACTCGGGCTGAAAGTGGACCGGAAAGCCGAAGGCTGTTCCCAATGCCACGAGAGTGAAAAACCGCTGGAACAGCTTCCCATGCGCAACAAGGACCGGGTTTTCAATGCTCCGGAAGGCGGGCGCCTGCTGGGCAACATGGCCGTGATCCGCAATGAGCCGTCGTGCTATACCGCTGCCTGCCATGAGCACAAGCAAAATCAGTCGGTCCTCGGCATACTGGATATCGTCTATTCGCTCGACGAGATCGATCAGACCACGCGGAAGAATACGGTCACCATTGTCATCTTTTCCCTGGGATTCATCATCTTTGCATCGATCTTCGTAAGTGTTTTTGTGCGTCGCTTTGTTTACACGCCGCTGCGTGATTTGGAAGCCGGGGCCAAGCGGCTCTCCTCGGGAAATTTGGAACAACTGATCCCGGTGCGGAGCGAAGACGAGTTCGGCCAGCTGGCGACGTCATTCAACGCCATGACAGCGGCCCTCAAGAATTCCCAAGTGGAGTTGCAGGAGTGGGGCCGCACCTTGGAACAGAAGGTGCAAGAAAGAACCAAGCAGCTCCGCGTCGCGCAGGCCGAAACGGCGCGCGGGGAAAAACTGGCCTCGGTAGGGCTGCTTGCCGCCGGCATTGCACATGAGCTCAATAATCCATTGACCGGTATCCTCACCTTCTCGCACTTTATCCGGAAAAAGATGCCGGACGGAAGCCAGGAGGCGGAAGACCTGGACCTCATCATCCGGGAGACCAAGCGATGCGCCGCCATTATCCGACGGCTACTCGACTTTGCCCGTGAAAAGGCCCAGGAAAAGAAATACGCCGACATCAACCGACTCATTGAAGTCACGGAACGTCTGATCGAATGGCCGGCACATCTGAGCGATATTGCGATCAGCATGGACCTCGACCCTGATCTGTCGCCGGTCTGGGTCGACGAGGATCTGATAAGTCAGGTCATCTTGAACATGCTCACCAACGCCCAACACGCCATCACGGAAAAGGGCAAAATCACCATCCGCAGCCGACGTTGCCTGAAGGCGAGCAGCACTGAACCGAACGCCGAGCCAGTGCCCATGGTGGAAATCTCGATCATCGATACTGGTTGCGGCATTCCGGAGGAAAACCTTCAGCGGATTTTCGATCCATTCTTCACTACCAAGGAGGTAGGCAAAGGCACGGGGCTGGGGCTATCCATCAGCTATGGCATTGTTACGGCCCACGGCGGAACGATCGAAGTGGAAAGCAGAGTCGGCACGGGTACCACCTTCCGGATCTATCTGCCTATCGAACCCCGCCCTGACGATGCGGCGAAAAAAATTAATGAGGAAGCTCAATGAGCCGCAAGATACTGATCGTTGACGACGAGGAAATCGTCCTTAAAAGTTGCCTTCGCATTCTCGGCGATGGCGACTATGAGGTGGAGGCTGTCCAGGACGGCCTGGAGGCGCTGCGAAAAATCGAAGCAAGTAGTTACGATATACTTATCCTAGATATCATGATGCCGAAAATCGACGGCCTGGAAGTGCTCCAGAGAGTGAAGGAGATGCATCCGGACATCGACATTATCATGATCACCGGACTGTCCCAGATCAAGACCGCCGTGCGGGCCATGAAGCTCGGGGCTTTCGACTACTTGCCCAAACCCTTCGATCCGGACGAACTCAAGCTCGTGGTGCAACGGGCGTTCGAGCGGCGGCAACTGCTGAAGGAGAGCCTCGATCCAAAAAGCGCAGCGAGTTTCAGGTACCGCTTCGAGAATATTATTGGCTCAAGCCCTCAGATGCAGAGCGTTTATCGCCTGATTGCGAACTGCGCTCCCACCAATAGCACCATCTTGCTCGTTGGCGAGAGCGGGACCGGCAAGGAACTGATCGCCCGTGCCATCCACTTCAACAGCCTGCGGAAGGACAAGCCTTTTGTCGCGATCGACTGTAACGCGCTGAGCGAAAATCTTCTGGAAAGCGAGATGTTCGGGCACATCAAAGGCGCGTTCACCGGCGCGATGGCCAACAAGAAAGGCATGTTTGAGATGGCGGACAATGGCACGCTGTTCCTCGATGAAATCGGGAACATCTCTCTCTCGACCCAAGCCAAGCTCCTGCGGGTTATCCAGGAACGGGAATTCAAGGCGGTAGGCGACACCCACACCAAGAGCGCCAACTTCAGGCTGATCGTTGCCACGAACAAGGATCTCAAGGCGATGGTCGCCGCGGGAACGTTTCGTGAAGATCTTTTCTATCGCATTAACATCTTTCCCATCCAGATACCGCCCCTGAGAGAGCGCCGCGAAGACATCCCCGCCCTGGCATTCCACTTCCTCAATATCTTCAGCAAGGACGTCGGAAAAAAAGTGACGGAGTTTTCCGAGGGGGCAATGAGCCT
>DATICK010000132.1:0-2681 GCA_035456865.1 Sulfuricaulis sp. | reverse complement strand
CTTCTATCAATTGCAGGTGCCATCCTCGATCCAGTCGCTGCTGCACCACCACTCCACCCGCATGCATCATCAAGTCAAACAATGGCTCGGCGGCGAGCTGATCGGGGCGTTCATTCTTGGCCTGATCTCGGCGCTCATCATTGGCGCCTGCGTGTCGCCGGTGCTGGTCTCGGTGCTCGGCGCGGCCATCGCTGCCAAGGACCCGGTGCTCGGCGGCGCGCTCATGTTCGCGCTGGCTCACGGTCAGGGCGCGATCCTGATCGCGCTCGGCATCGGCGCCGGTTTCCTGCTGCCCAAGGTCGGCAAATGGATGGACAGCGTGAAGCATCTGTTTGGCGCCTTGCTGATCGCCGTCGCGATTTACCTGCTTGGATACCTGCCGCAGGTGCCGGTGCTGTTCCTGTGGGCGGCGCTGCTCATCGTCTCCGCCGTCTACCTCGGCGCTACCCAGAGCCTGCCGGAAAGTGCGGGCGGCTGGCGCTATTTGTGGAAAGGGATTGGCACCGTTCTGCTCATCTGGGGCGGGCTCGCCCTGCTCGGCGGATTCGCCGGCCAGCGCGATATCCTCCATCCGCTGCCGCTGTCTTCGGTTCTCTCCGGCGTGATGCCGGGCGCCGGCAGTGCTGGTCCTGTCACTCAAGAACGCTTGTTCGATCGGGTAGGTTCGTTAAGCGACCTCGAAAACCGGCTGGCGGCAGCCAAGACCGCGGGCAAGCCGGTGATACTGGATTACTATGCCGACTGGTGCACCGACTGCCTGCGCATGGAAAAAGCCACTTTTGCCGATGCTCGTGTACGCGCGGCCCTCGATAGCTTCATACGGCTGCAGCCTGATGTCACCAATACCGGTGACGCCGAGGTCGAGGCGATGAAGAAACGCTTTCGGGTCTATGGACCGCCAGCGATCGTACTTCTCAACTCTCGGGGAGAACCACAAAACAACGAGCCATATTACGGATTCCACAGCACCGATGACTTGCTTTCGCTGCTCGGCAAGATCTGAGCGCGGCGCCTGTTCAACCTGATTGATGTCCGCGACATTTAAGAATCTACTGCTGTTGATCACGGCGGTGCTGGCGCTGATGGGTGGCTATTGGATTGCCCAATCGATGCGTCCGGCGGAACAGGTCGCCACCACTCCCACATATGGCGGCGGCGAACTGATTGATTTCACCCTTCCCGATGTGGAAGGGAAAAAGCGGTCGCTTCACGAATGGCGCGGCAAGGTCATTGTGCTGAATTTTTGGGCCACGTGGTGCCCCCCGTGTCGCGAAGAGATCCCGCTGTTTATCTCCCTGCAGAAAAAACACCAGGCGGATGACCTCCAAATCATCGGGGTAGCCATCGACAACCCGGCCGCTGTCAGGGTTTACCGCCAATCCGTGCGCATGAATTACCCGATCCTGATTGGCGAGAACGCTGCCATGCCGCTGCTGGCGCAGTACGGCAACCGCATGGGCTCCCTGCCCTTTACCGTGATCATTGACCGCAACGGCTCGATTGCGGTTCGAAAACTCGGTGTCTTCAATCAGACCGAGCTCGAAAGCCTGATTGGTCCCCTGTTAATCCGCCAATAAACCCATCTCCGCCGTTTTCACCAGGATCCTGCATATATCTTCAAGATATATCGGTAATCTCCGCCAATTTTGCCAGCACAATCCATTAGCTGGACAAACTGCCATCTGAGATGCACAATAATACATCTGGAGAAGATAACGACAAATAATGCGTAAATCAGGAAAGATCGCGCAAATAGTCCGCACGTTCCGGGCCTGCCTCGGCCATCGGATCACCTGCCGAACCAAAGCAACTCATGGCTGAAATCCTCGTACTGAACGGCCCCAACTTGAATCTGCTCGGCACAAGAGAGCCGGAGCACTATGGCACGACCACGCTTGAGACCATTAATCAACGCCTTGCCAAGCAGGCTGAGGCTGCCGGACACCGGGTCAGTTTTTTCCAGAGCAACGCCGAGCACGAGCTGGTCGGGCGGGTGCAACAGGCGATGAAAGACAGGGCAGCGTTTATCCTGCTGAACCCGGCGGCCTTCACCCACACCAGCGTGGCGCTGCGCGACGCCCTGGCCGCGGCACATATCCCGTTTATCGAGGTGCATCTTTCGAATGTGCACGCGCGTGAGTCGTTCCGGAAGCACTCTTATTTCTCCGATCTCGCCGTTGGCGTGATCAGTGGTCTGGGCGCACAGGGTTACGAACTGGCGCTCACGGCCGCCATTGAACGATTGAAAAAATAGGGCATTCATCATGGACATACGCAAGGTCAAAAAGCTGATCGAGATGCTGGAGGAATCGAGTCTCTCCGAGATCGAGATTCGCGAAGGCGAAGAAGCCATCCGCATCAGCCGCGGGACTTCCGGCGGCACGCAGGTCGTGCACATGGCGCCGGCGCCCATGCACGCCGCGCCCCATGCCGCTCCGGCGGCACCGGCCGCCGCCCCGGCCGAGACACCGGCGGCAACGCCGCCGGCGGGTCACGCGGTTATTTCACCCATGGTGGGGACTTTTTATCGAGCCGCTTCGCCCGAGGCGAAAGCCTTTGTCGATGTCGGCAGCCAGGTCAACGTAGGCGACACCCTGTGCATCATCGAGGCCATGAAGATGATGAACGAGATCGAGTCCGACAAGGCCGGCGTCATCAAGGCGATCCTCAAGGAAAACGGC
>DATICK010000131.1:0-3900 GCA_035456865.1 Sulfuricaulis sp. | reverse complement strand
TGAGGCGTAGCGGGAAAGGTCGGTGGCTCCGGGGTGTCATTTCTTTTGGTGACTTTTTGACTCGCGCCATCCATGGCGCGGGCCCTACGGGCGAACTAAAGTTCGTCCAATTTTGCTTCCGGCAAAATTGTTTTGGACAAGCAAGACAAATTCGACCGGATCGAATTTGGACAGGCGAAGCCTGCCCGAAGGGCGAGGAACATGGGTGGTCCGAGTCCAAAGGAACCTGCCGTGGGTCAGCCACCCACGAGTACACGTCGCCGAAGGCGAAACAATAATCTAACCTACAAATACCGGGCCAGATACGCCGGGATGCGTTCATCCAGCCAGTAGCGTGGCCGCCACGGCCAGATCCCCGCCACAAACCCGACATGCCCGCCGTGAGGCGAGAGCTCCAGCGTCACGGATTCAGACAATTCATCTGGCCGGGGTATGGCCGATGCGGTCATGAACGGATCGTCGCGTGCGTGCAGCAGCAGGGTCGGTACGGTAATTTCCCCGAGATACTGCCGGGAGCTCGATACGGTGTAATAGTGATCGGCGCTGTCAAAACCGTGCAACGGCGCCGTGACATTCTCGTCGAAATCGCGAAAATTTTTCAACGCCGATAAATCCCGAATTTTCAGCGGCAGTTCCATGTGGCGTTGTTTCGCCTCCACGGTGTGCCGCAGGGAGCGCAACAACTGCCACTGGTATAACCGCGAAAAGCCCTGTTGCAGCCGGTCGGCGGCGCCATGCAGTACAAACGGTACCGATACCGCCACGGCTGCGTGTAATGGTGTCACTCCACCGGCCTTTCCCAGCCACTTGAGCAGGACATTTCCGCCCAATGAAAATCCCACGGCTGCCAGAGGCGCGCGGGGTTCGCGGCGGCGCAAGGTCGTGACCAGGAAAGTTAGATCGCCGGTATCGCCGGAGTGGTAACTGCGTGCCAGGCGGTTGGGCTCACCGCTGCAGCCACGGAAATGCATGACGACACCGCGCCAGCCGCGGCGCTCAATCGCACGCAACAGCCCGCGGGCGTATGGCGAGTCGGACGATCCCTCGAGGCCGTGCAAAACGATGACGATCGGTCCGCTGCCTTTTTCCGTCCAGTCCAGGTCGATGAAATCGCCGTCCGGTAATTCCAGACGTTCACGCCAGAGTGCGACATGGGGAGGGCGACGCGCCAGACGTGCCCACAGGGTTTGACCATGCGGACCTCGGCACCACCAGGCGGCTTTGAAGCATCCATCCATGGATATGGAAGCGAAAACGCTGGCCTCAGGTCCAGAGAGTCAGCCACCAACGTTGGCGAGTGGCGGGCAACGGACGCCGGATTTCTATCGGTTGTGGTGGAATCAGGCTCATGTCCCAGCCGGCGTCGGCGTTACGGCGCACGACATTGCAGAATTCATCGAGTTGCTGCCATCTCAGCAGGCTGCTGAAGTTGCCGCGGAAGGCTTTGTAAAACGCTTCGCTTTCGCTCATGGTCCAAACTGCCGAGCTGACTTCAGACCATTATCGCATATCCGCGATTTTTTCCTTCAAGGACTCGATGGCGAAACCCAGGCCCAAGTCCAGTTTCTTGTTGCAGAATTCGAGCAGGGGGAGGCAACGCATGACCAGGTCCGGCAGAAATGGCACCAGTTTGCCGCCCTCGTCGGCGCCGAGCATCTTGAGCGCGGTTTCGAGGTCGGGTTGCTCGATAACGGATTCTTCCGGCTTGGGCGCTTCGTCCCGGTAACTGACGCCAAGACGATTTCCGCCGGCCGCCTTGGCCAGCGTCATGCGTTGTTCGGCCAGGACGAGAAGTTCCTCGATGGTATCCCCGGGGTCACGTCCCAGCGTCGCCAGACCGAGGCTGATCGTCAGCGGTATTGTGACATCTTCGTTTTTGTAAGGTTCGGCGTTGACCGCCGCGCGCGCCCGTTCGCACAGTACCGCGGCTTCCATGCGCCCCGATGACGGAGCCAGGATGGCGAACTCGCCGCCTCCCGTGCGGGCCACGGTATCTTCCGTGCGGCTCGAGGCAGTCAGTCTTTTGGCGAGCCAGATGAGGATCTGATCGCAGACTTGATCGCCATATTTCTTGTAGAGTGAACGAAAGTTGTCGATATCGATGCGTATGATGGATACATCGCTGTTATGACGCTTGGCATGAGCGATATCCTGCACGCCGCGCTGCATGAAGTAACGCCGACTGTGCAGTTGCGTGAGCGGGTCGACAGCCGTCTGTTCTTCCAGCGCCGTCGCAGTTTCCTCCAGCCTGCGCGTTGTCTGATCGAGCTTGGCGTGGGCGCGGGTTCGCGCCAGCAACTGCACGCCGTCAATGGGCTTGATGATGAAATCGGTAGCGCCGCAGGCGAACGCGCGCTCGCGGGTCAATTCATCGTCGGCCCCGGTGATGACGATGATGGGAACATTGCGTATCCGCTCCGCATCGGCGGCGCGAACGCGACAGATAAGCGAGTAACCGTCGAGTTTCGGCATCTCGATGTCGGAGATCAGCACCTCGATGGAACCGTCCTGGAGCAAGTGCTCCCACGCGGATTCTCCGTCCCCGAACTCGATAAGTTCGAATTCATTGCTGAGTATCTTGCTGATGGCCTTGCGGATGACGCGCGAGTCATCTGCTACCACCACTCGGACCTTTTCAGTCGCGGGCGCAGCGGTATCTGGCTTGAGGCTCATTCCTTGATTCGGCTGGATGTCGGTGTCCGGCATGGTTTTGCCGGCACCCGGGGTTTGTGTGTCCATTAGAATAACCATAGCGCAGCCGTGGGACACATTCAAAGTCTTGAATAGACTTGAAATTCAGCCCAAATGAGGCGATGGCGGCGGTTGCGCCGGTAAAACGGTACAGTCTAGCCGCGGCGGCTGCGCCAGTATTGGACGGCGCCGGGAAGCAGCGATATCACGATAATGCCAAAGATCACAAAGGTGAGGTTGCGCTTCACGATCGGAATGTTGCCGAAGAAATAGCCGGCAAGCACAAACGCCAAAACCCACAGAAAAGTACCAAGGATGCTGAAGGAAAGAAACCGGAGGTAGGACATGCGGCCGATACCCGCCACGAATGGTACGAACGTGCGGATGATAGGAAGAAATCGCCCGATCATCACGGCCTTGGCGCCATGGCGTGCATAAAACTCCTGCGCGCGTTCCAGATGCCGGGGGTTGAGGAATCGTGCATCGTGACGGCGGAACACCTTGGGGCCCAGATGGTGGCCGACCCAGTAATTGGTATTGTCACCGCAGATCGCCGCGCTGATGAGGACAACGATAATCCACGCGATATCCATGCCTCCGGCCGCTGCCAGTGTCCCGGTGACAAACAGCAGCGAATCGCCAGGCAGAAGCGGCATGACCACTAGACCAGTCTCGGCGAAAACGATCAGGAAGAGCAGCAAATAAATCCACGAACCATGGTCGCGAACAAACCCGCCCAGGTAATGATCGAGGTGCAGAAAAATGTCAATAACTTGTGTGATGATTTCCACGACAGGCTTCTACCAGAAATACCACAGCACCAGCACGCCGAAGACAATACGATAGATTGCGAATGACGTGAAATTGTAACGCGACACGAATTTCAGGAACGCCTTGACGACGACCAGCGCGGTCACGAAGGACATGACGAATCCGACGGCGAACAACGGAATATCCGTGGCGTGCAGCAGCTCGTGATTTTTTAACAGCTCGTAGAACGTAGCCGCGAACATGATCGGCATCGCCAGCAGAAAGGAAAATTCCGTCGCCGCGGTGCGCGACAGGCCGGAAAGCAATCCGCCCATGATGGTGGCGCCGGCGCGCGAGATGCCGGGAAAAAGCGAGACGGTCTGGGCGATGCCGATCTTCAGGGCATCGAACGGGCCGAGGTCTTCCATGCTGTTCACGCGCACGCGCAACGGCAGGCGT
>DATICK010000130.1:0-3053 GCA_035456865.1 Sulfuricaulis sp. | reverse complement strand
GAAGCACATCACGGTCGCGATGTCGCGAACCGGATCGGTGGTGCTGGCCACCTTCACGGAGGTGGTCATGATTTCCTTTACGAGCATTGCCTCTCTCCGCCGGGTCACCCGGGAGTTGTTAGCATAATCAGTAATGCGGCTGCAGTTCAGTTGCCGACCGCCGACATCGGGGCGGTAATGTTACACGCTCCAGTTTGAGTGTCTACCGGGGGCGTCCAGGGCGCATCGACATGAAGACACGCGGCGCACACCTGTCAACCGCGCAATTCGTAATCCGCGGGGGATGGGCAACCAGAAGATGTCGCTGCAATGGGCGGGATCGGCCGCCCCGTGAAACGGATAGCTTACGGTGAGGGGGCTGGCTTCTCAGCCGGCGCCTCACTGGCTGGTGGTGTAGAGGAGGCCGGCATTTCCGGCGGCGGCTCAGTGGCTGGTGGTATATCCGCTTGTGCAGGCTGCTTGGTCATCAGCTCTTTTGAAAGCTTATCCGCCGCATCAATTTCATCCGGCGTCATGTGTGACTTCAGTTGATCGCTACGTTTGACGGCGAGCGCATTGCCCTGCGCGGCGGAGTGCATATACCAAGCAAGCGCGGTGACGTTATTCTTCGGCATGTGGTAGCCGAACTCGTACAGAATACCCATCTCCAGTTGTGCCTCGGCGTTGCCCTGTTCCGCCGTCTGACGCATCTGCTCCAACGAAGTCAGGTCTCGCGCGCCCGCCATCACGGGCACGACCAAACTCAGAATCAAAAATACGGTTGCCCTTTTCATCAGGTCCTCCATAACCCTTCTGAACGATATCTCTAACATCTAGTTATAGTCGCCGCACCAATGGCCGCCAAGCGGGTAGCGCCCGGTGCCCCAGGCGAATAATGCACCCTATTTTGGATGGAACTGCGCCAGGGTCCTGGCAGCTAGCGGATATGGGCCAGAATGCCGTCAAGCTCTTCCAGGGTATTATATTCAATCACAACCCGCCCTTTGCCCTTGGCGCTGTGTTGAAAGCGAACCTTGGTGCCGAGCTTTTCGGAAAGTTTTTGTGCCAGTGCCCGGGTGTCGGGGTCCATACGCCCTCCGGCGGATTTATGTCCTGCGGGCTTCGCGAGCAGGCGTCGCACGAAATGCTCTGTCTCGCGCACCGACAATCCCTTCTCCACCACCTGGTACGCCGCCTGGCTCTGAAGCTTACCCTCGAGCGCGAGCAGCGCACGCGCATGGCCCATGTCCATTTTGCCGGTCTCGAGCAATTCGCGCACGTCGCCGTTCAGCGTGAGCAACCGCAGCATGTTGGTCACGGCCGCGCGCGAGCGGCCCACGGCTTCGGCGACCTGCTGGTGGGTCATGTGGAATTCGTCGATCAGGCGGGTGAACGCGTTGGCTTCCTCGACGGGATTGAGGTTTTCGCGCTGGATGTTCTCGATAAGGGCGATGGCGATCGCAGCCTCATCAGGAATCTGGCGCACCACCGCCGGGATGTATTCGAGTCCGGCGATCTGCGCCGCGCGCCAGCGCCGCTCGCCGGCAACGATCTCGTAGTTGCCTCCGGACAGCGGGCGCGCCACGATCGGCTGCACCACGCCCTGGGCTCTGATCGAGGCCGCCAGTTCCTCCAGCGCCTCGGGGTTCATGTGGGTGCGCGGCTGGTATTTTCCACGCTGCAACTGGTCGATGGGAATCTGGCGCAGTTCATCCTTTTCCGCCGGCGATTCGTAGGCGCTCAACAGCGCATCGAGTCCACGCCCCAGGCGCTGCGGTTTCTTGGTGGTCATCATGCTCATCGCCTCGTCATACCACTCATGCCCGACGCCTCCGTAAGGCCTGATAAGATCAGAATGCAATCCTGTCGGCGTCCGGCGGCATTCGCGGCCGGTCGCGTCCCCGGAGGGGCCCCTGCTCCGCGCTGCGCGGTCGCCATCTCCCTGCTCATGCCGCCGCAACCTCCTGTTCCCGGCGCAGCATCTCACCCGCCAGGGCGAGATAGGCCTGCGCGCCTTTCGATTGCATGTCATAGGCAATCACCGGCTTGCCATGCGACGGCGCCTCGGCGAGTCGGATGTTGCGCGGAATGATCGTGCGGTAAAGCTTGTCGCCGAAATGTTGTTTCAGCTGCGCCGAGACCTCGTTGTCAAGATTGTTGCGCGGGTCATACATGGTGCGCAACAGCCCCTCGATTTCGAGTTGCGGATTCAGCGTTTCGCGGATCTTGCGGATAGTGTTAAGCAGCGCCGTGAGTCCCTCGAGCGCATAGTATTCGCACTGCATCGGAATCATCACCGACTGCGCCGCGACCAGCGCGTTCACCGTGAGCAGGTTTAGTGCCGGCGGACAATCGATGAAAATATAATCGTACTGCGAGCGCAGGTTCTCGAGCGCGCCGCGCAAGCGCCGCTCGCGCCGGTCGAGCTCGATCAGCTCCACCTCGGCACCCGAGAGCCGGCTGTTGGCCGGCACCAGGTCGTAACCGCCCTCGACCGGCACCCGTGCAACCTCGATCGGCTGTAAACCGAGCAGCACCTCGTAGGTGGTGACGGGATGTTCTTCCTTGTTGATGCCGCTGCCCATGGTGGCATTGCCCTGAGGATCGATGTCGATGAGCATCACGCGCCGGCGCGTCCTGGCGAGCGAAGCGGCAAGGTTGATGCTCGTCGTGGTTTTGCCGACGCCGCCTTTCTGATTGGTGATTGCTACGACCTTGCCCATCGGGCAGATACTCCTTCCCGTCAATTCGTCGGCGCCAGGATAACTACATGCCGCGCGGCATCGAGACCCGGTATACGCAGTGACTTCACTTCCGATCGGTAACCGTCGGTAACTGCCGCCAGCTCTTCCTGCGGAAACACGCCCTTCATGACCAGAAACCGGCCGTGCGGCGCGCACAGATGGCGACTCGCGGCCAGCATATCAGGAATAGACGCGAACGCGCGAGCAATCAGCGTATCGAATTTTGTCTCCGGATGGAATTTCTCCACGCGTTCCTGCTGGACAACGACGTTTTTCAGGCCCAGTTCATGCAAGGCCTGCGTGGCAAAGCGTGTCTTTTTGGCATTGCTG
>DATICK010000129.1:0-2012 GCA_035456865.1 Sulfuricaulis sp. | reverse complement strand
GCGTTCGCCTCGGTCGAGTACATCATGCGCGACGTGGACTGGGGCTGGCTGCTGCGCTACATGCATTCCGTCGGCGCCTCGTTCTTCTTCATCGTGGTGTATCTGCACATGTTCCGTGCGCTGCTCTACGGGTCGCACCGCAATCCGCGCGAGCTCATCTGGCTGGTCGGCATGGTGATCTTCGTCGCGCTCATGGCCGAGGCGTTCATGGGCTATCTGCTGCCGTGGGGCAACATGTCCTACTGGGGCGCGCAGGTCATCATCTCGCTGTTCGACGCGATTCCGCTGATTGGGCCGACGCTGTCCGAGTGGATGCGCGGCGACTTCGTGGTGTCGGACGCGACTCTGAACCGCTTCTTCGCCTTTCACGTGATCGCGGTGCCGCTCATCCTGGCGGCGCTGGTGTTCGTGCACATCGTGGCGCTGCACAAGGTAGGCTCGAACAACCCCGACGGCGTCGAGATCAAGAAAAAGAAAGGCCCGGACGGAATTCCGCTGGACGGCATTCCATTTCATCCTTATTACACAGTGAAGGACATCGTCGGCGTGACGGTGTTTCTGATGGTGTTCTCGGCCGTGATCTTCTTCGCGCCGGAACTCGGCGGCTGGTTCCTCGAGCCCGACAACTTCATGCCGGCCAACATCCTGCAGACGCCGCCGGAGATCGTGCCGCTGTGGTACTTCACGCCATATTATTCGATCCTGCGTGCGAACACGTTCGCCTTCTTTGGGATTGAGGCCAAGCTTTGGGGCGTGATCTTCATGGGGCTCGCAATTGTGTTCTTCTTCTTTCTCCCCTGGCTGGACCGCTCCCCGGTAAAGTCGATCCGCTACCGCGGCTGGATATACAAATCGGCGTTGGCGATCTTCGTCATCGCCTTCCTCACCCTGGGTTATCTGGGAACCCAGCCGGCGGCGGGTCCGAACCTCATCATTGCGCAGGTCTGCACGGTGCTCTATTTTGCATTCTTCGTCCTGATGCCGATTTACACCAAAATTGACAAGACCAAGCCGGTTCCGGAAAGGGTGACGACGAAATGAAAAAGCTCCTGATCCTTCTCGTTCTTGTCATCCTGCCGGCCGCTGCGTTCGCCGCCTCGGAACACGGTCCGAAGCTCGATCCGGTCAACATAGACCTCGGCGACAAGGCTTCGCTGCAACGCGGCGCGCGCATTTTCGTCAACTACTGCCTGTCCTGTCACAGTGCCTCTTTCATGCGTTACAACCGAATGGGCAATGACTTGGGCATCAGTGAAGAGCTGGTCAAGGAAAACCTCCTGTTCGCCGCGGACAAGGTCGGTGACCTCATGAAGGCGGTGATGCCGCAGGACGACGCCAAGCTGTGGTTCGGCGTGGCGCCGCCCGACCTGTCGCTGATCGCGCGGTCACGCAAGCCGGCCTGGGTGTATACCTATCTGCGCAGTTTCTACCGCGATCCCAAGTCGCCCTCCGGATGGAACAACATCGTGTTCCCGCACGTGGCCATGCCGCACGTGCTCTACGAATGGCAGGGCGACCAGCGCGCCACTTTCAAGAAAGATGCCCACGGTGTCGATGTATTCGAGGGCTTCGAGCTGGAACGGCCCGGGAGCATGAACGCGAAAGATTATGACGCCGCCATGCGCGACCTGACCAACTTCCTGGTCTATCTCGGCGAGCCGGCCAAACTGGTCCGTTACCAGACCGGCCTGTACGTGTTAATCTTCCTTGCCGTATTCCTGGTATTTGCCTACCTGCTGAAGAAGGAATACTGGAAGGACGTCCACTAAGTGTTTTGTTATTGATCCGGCGCGACAGCACCTCGACAAGCACGCAGCGGCGATCTTTTGTGCCATTTTCGTTTCAAGAGCAATCGTGCCGGATCAGTAATTGGGGCGATTCCCGGACGGCGGCAGCCGCTGTCCGGGTGTGACATTGCATAACGGAGACAACGCGATGACGACGCCCGCGGCGCGCAAGCCAATCATGATGCTTTATTCGGGGATGAGCGATCCCTACAGCCACCGCACGCG
>DATICK010000128.1:0-6089 GCA_035456865.1 Sulfuricaulis sp. | reverse complement strand
ATACGTGACGACGTGGCCTTCTTGCGCGCCCAGGTGCTCATGGCCAACGGGGGATTTCGCGATGCCGTGGAAACGCTGAAACCGTTGCAGAACGCCAAGGGCTTCGAAGGATTCTCGGCCTACAATCTCGGAATTGCGCTCTGGCGGAGCGGCCAGCAAGAGGAGGGTGCCCGCCAGCTCGACAAGGCAGGGCAGATCAGCGGCACCGACCTGGCCACGTTGGCCATCAGGGACAAGTCGAACCTGGTGCTTGGCAGTTCGTTACTCGAAAACAAGCATCCGGAGCTTGCCAAGCAATACCTCGAGCGTGTGCACCTGAGCGGGCTGTATTCCAACAAGGCGTTGCTGGCTGCCGGTTGGGCAGACGCCTCCCAGGGGCAGTACGATCGGGCGCTCGTGCCATGGACGATACTTGTCAGTCGAAACGCGACGGACGAGGCCGTGCAGGAAGGACTGCTCGCTGTTCCCTTCGCATACGGCAATCTCAATGCCTTCGGCAAGGCCGCGCGTCTCTACGAGAGCGCTCTACAGGCGTTCGGCAAAGAGCTGGATAAGCTGGCGTCTTCCATCAAGAGTATCCACGAGGGGAAGTTCTTGCAGGCTCTGGTCCGGGAGGAACTGAAGCAGGACCGTAACTGGGTGGTGAGGTTGCGAAGCCTTCCGGACAGCCCGGAGACGTACTACCTGATGGAGCTGATGGCGTCACACCATTTTCAGACGGCACTGAAGAATTATCTCGATCTCGAGGAGCTGGGAAAGAAGCTCGCTTACCAGGACGAAAGTCTCGATGCATACGAAGAGATGATTAACTTGCGCCGAGCCTACTATCAGCCCCTGCTTCCCGACATCGACAAAGCGTTCCGGGTGTCCGACTCGCGATTGCGGCTGCGCCTGGAGCAGCGCGAGCGCCTGGATGCGCGCATCAAGGCCATGCTGGTTTCGCCGCGACCGGACTTTCTGGCAACGGCGGACGAACGCATCGTTCGTGAAAAACTTTCCGAAATTGAGAAGAGCGTCAAAGGCAAGAAAGGCATGGAGTGGGAGAGGATCCAGGAACGCATCGCCCGTATGAAGGGTCTTCTTCACTGGCAGATATACACCGAGTACGACAAACGGCTGACGGAGGCGTACAAGCATCTGCGGGATCTGGACGGGGCCGTGGCGGAAGCAAAGAAGCGCTACGGCTCTTTCGTGAGAACGCGCCAGGCGGCCACGCAGAGCTATGAAGGCTACGACGCGATGCGTCAGTTCCGGGTGCGTGTGCGTGAGGCCCAGGAGCGGGTGAACACGCTCAAGTCGAGGCAAGGGCACATGCTCGAGACCATGGCCATCAATGAGCTCGAGCAGCGATCCCGGCGGCTCGAGGAGTACCAGGTCAAGGCGAGGTTCGCCATGGCGGACAGCTATGACCGGGCGGTCAAGGCGCAAAACCAGTCGGGCGACAACTGAATGGACCGCGCGCGCCATCTTATTGCGATTATCCTGTTAGCTCTGGTCGCCGCCTGCGCGTCAACCAGCGACCGGGCCACCCTGGCGCAGTTGCGCAGCGTGAAAATCGAGATCAAGGAAGAGCGAATCGAGGACGGAATCGATAGGGCAATCCAGGGCTACGAGCGGTTTCTCGCCGAGACGGCCGGGTCGCCGATGGCGTCTGAAGCGATGCGCCGCTTGGCGGACCTGAAGATTGAAAAGGAATACGGCGTCATCGGAGCGACCTCTCCGCAAACGAAGACGGAACGCTCTGTGAGCACGGCCATGGACCGGCCTGAGAGTTACGATGCCGCCAAGGACAGGCGGGCCGCCGTAGCGCGCCGCGCGGAAAAGGCACCATCAAGCGTCACGCCGGGCGGTCAGTCCGAGTCGGAACGGGATTTTGAGAAGCGCGCCACCGTGAGCGCGGAAATAAAAGGCGCTGCGCACCGCAGCGACGAACCGCTCCCTGCGGGCGCGGACCTGGAAAAAGCGGGCGCGCGGGACGCGATCGCGCTGTACCAGCAGCTGCTGGTGAAGTACCCGCTGTACGATCGCAAGGATCAGGTCCTGTACAGCATGTCGCGCGCTTATGAGGAGCTGGGTCAGGTCGAGGAGGCCATGACGGTAATGAACCGCCTGGTGAAGGAACATCCAGAATCAAAGTATTTCGACGAAGTGGAGTTCCGAAGGGGAGAATACTTTTTCACACGGAAGAAGTTCCTCGACGCGGAAGATGCCTACAAGGCGATTACCGACAGGGGCGCCCGTTCGTCGTTTTACGAGCTGGCCCTGTATAAGCTCGGGTGGACCTTTTACAAGCAGGAGCTCTATGAGGACGCGCTCAATAGGTTCATTGCCGTGCTGGATTACAAGCTGTCTACCGGGTTCGATTTCGAAAGCTCGCGCGACGAGCTGGAAAAGAAACGCGTGGAAGACACTTATCGCGTCATCAGCCTCAGCTTCTCGAATTCCGGCGGCTCAAGCGCGGTCGACGATTATTTCGCAAAGCGCGGCCATCAGCCCTATGAGGTGGACATCTATCGCAATCTGGGTGAGTTCTATCTTGAAAAACGCCGCTACAACGATGCCGCCGTGACCTACAAGGCGTTCGTCACGCGCAATCCCTTGCACAAGGCCTCACCGAACTTCGATATGCAGGTCATCGACATTTACAAAAAAGGCGGCTTCCCCAAGCTCGTCATCGACTCCACCAAGGAGTTCGCGCGAAGCTATGGCCTGAAATCCGAGTACTGGAAGCATTTCGACCCGAAGACCCACACGGAAGTGGTGGGTTACCTGAAGACGAACCTGAAGGAACTTGCGAACCACTATCACGCGCTTTATCAGGACAAGCTTCTGGACAAGGCGAAGGACGCCAACTTCCAGGAAGCGCTCACTTGGTACCGGGAATTCCTCGATTCCTTTCCCCGAGACCCCGACGCTTCCGTCATGAACTATCAGCTCGCCGATCTGCAGCTTCAGAACAAGATGTTCGGCGATGCGGCGCGGGAGTACGAGAAAACCGCGTATGACTATCCGGCGCACGAGAAAGCGGCGGCAGCCGGTTATGCCGCGGTTTATGCCCACCGCGAGGCGCTGAAAACCGCCATGCCGGCGACGCGCGACGCGGTGAAGCGGGACATCATCCGCAGTTCTCTGAAGTTCGCGGACACGTTCCCGGTGCACGAGAAGGCGGCGGTGGTCTTGGGGGCGGCCGCCGACGATCTCTACGAAATGAAGGACTACGAGCGGACGATCGCGACCGTGCACAAGCTGATCGACCAGTTTCCGAAGGCGGAGCAGGACGTTCGACGGGCCGCATGGCTCGTCGCAGCGCATTCATCTTTCGCGCTCGAAAAATTCGAGGATGCGGAAAAAGGGTATATGACCGTCGTTCAGCTGACGGCCGAAACGGACAAGACACGCGAGGCGGTAATCGACAACCTGGCCGCGTCGATATACAAACAGGGAGAGCAGGCGCGCAAGCGGGGAGACCACAAAGTGGCGGCGGATCATTTCCTGCGGATCGCCACAATCGCACCGACTTCAAAGATACGGCCTACCGCCGAATATGATGCGGCCACCGCGCTCCTGCAACTCAAAGAGTGGGGCAGAGCGGTGGAAATACTGGAAGCGTTTCGGAAGAACTATCCGGCAAACGAACTCCAGCCCGAGGTCACCAAGAAAATCGCATTGGCTTACAAGGAAGCCGGGAACCTGGCGCTCGCCGCCGCTGAGTATGAGCGTGTCGAAACCGAATCCAAGGAGGATGAGCTGCGACGTGGGGCGTTGTCGCTCGCGGCTGAGCTCTATGAGCAGGCCGGACAGACCGAGCGCGCCGTGCGGGTTTATCGTCGCTACGTTGAGCAGTTTCCGAAGCCCTTGGTGCTCGCGCTGGAGGCGCGACACAAGCTTGCACGGCTGTACAAATCCACGAACGACAACAAAAGTTACTTAAGCGAGCTTCGGCAGATCGTAGACGCCGATGCGCGGGCAGGGGGCGAGCGTACCGATCGCACGCGATATCTGGCTGCTGTGTCGGCCCTGGCGCTCACGGAGCCGCTGTATGAAAGGTTCGTGGAGATCAAGCTCACCAAGCCATTCGAGAAAAACCTCGCCCGGAAAAAAGCAGCCATGAAGGAGGCAACGGACGCCTTCGGGAAACTCGCTGGCTATCAGGCAGGGGAGGCGACCGCCGCCGCAGCGTTCTACATCGCCGAGATTTATTACCAATTCGGCAAGGCCCTGACAGAGTCCGACAGACCCGACAACCTGAGCGCCGCGGAGCGTGAGCAATACGAGCTTGCCCTGGAGGAGCAGGCCTACCCGTTCGAAGAGAAAGCGATCAAGTTGCATGAGAAGAATCTGGAACTGCTGAGTGTGGGCGTCTACAACGCATGGATCGACAAAAGTATCGAGAGGCTGGCGCAGCTGATGCCAGCCCGTTATGCGAGGGCCGAGGAGAATCCCGGCTTCATCGAAAGCATCGGGCCATACCGGTACGTGCTGGTCACGAAACCGTCGTCGCCGGAGGCATCGGCTCGCAAGGATGTTCAGCCAGCGCAATCCGGGCAGCTGCCAGGGACCGAACGGCCGGAGCAGAGTGAATCGAGCGCCGTGTCTGCGCATTAGCCGCATCGTCCGTGAGGCAGTGATGAATCTCTCCCATTGCGCAATTCCACGATTGGACGGCGCACCGATGCGGAACGTTTGCCGAATTGCGGGACCGAATGAACCGACCTTCGTGAAGCCGGCAACTGAAGGAGCTAACGCCGATGAAATGGCATATTGCGCCGCCAAGCGGTTGTCGAAAGACGACTCACTACTTTGAAAGTATTGACAGTCTTGACAGTCATGAGGGCCAAGACTACTCCTCTACATAGCCGCTCAAAAAGCCGCCCGATGGCGCATGTGCAGGAAGCCGTCCATCGGAGCAGCATTCCGGAGATAGACGCTGCGCATTCGTTGACGTCAGCGGCACAGGGCGGGCTATCAATGCGCAACGGGCAGGGACGTCACACGAGAATGAATTTCACACTGCTGTACAACACTTCTCTCGGCAACGTTACCGCCCTGCTGGCGCTCGTTCTAACCCTCGTTGGCTGCGCGGGAGGTCCGCCGACGGTTCCGGTTAATCAGGCAATAGACGACACGCAAAAAAACGCCGTTCTTGTAGATGTAGCAGCGGATGCCGATGTCGCCGCCGACTTCGAAAAAGCGATGAAACTCCTCAAGGCCGGCGAATACGAGAAAGGAACGGATCTTATGCAGAATGTGGCGCAGCGTTCTCCGGGCCAGACTGCTCCGCACATCAACCTTGCCATGGCGTACGAAAAAATGGGCAAACTCCCGGCGGCGGAAGAGAGTATCAAGAAGGCGCTGGAACTCAGCCCGGAGCACCCGGTGGCCAACACCGTGTACGGGTTGCTTTATCGCAAGACTGGAAGGTTCGCCGAAGCACGGCAGGTCTATGAGCGGGCCTTGAAGCAATATCCCGATTTTCTCGCTGCAAGGAAAAACCTGGGAATACTGTGCGACATATACCTGAGAGATTTGGAATGCGCGTTGACCCAATATCACGTTTACAGCACCGCCATGCCTGACGACAAGACCGTACGCGTCTGGATCGCGGATTTGGAGCAGCGACGCGCGAAACAGGCACCCTAGGAAACGTCATGTCAAGAAACGTAATTATTGCCATCGTTCTTTGCGCGCTTCACTTGTCGGCTATTGCGCAGGACCGCGCCGGGACCGGGGCCAAAGGCGCCGGAACCGAGGCGAAAGAATTGTCGGGCATGTCGGTGTTGGGCAACACCGACATGCCCAAAGCGCTCTATATCGTTCCTTGGAAGACCTCGGAAATGGGTCTGACGACAGATCTGAGGTCGGGCCTCCTGAACGACGCCATGGTGCCAGTCGACAAGGAGGTGTTCATGCATGAGCTCGAGTATTACGAGATCAGCAGTCGTTAGGGGTAAGCGTCAACGTGGAAATTGCTATGAGGGCTGAAAAATGAATGTGATCGAAACGATTGTAAGGTTCATCCAGGACGGCGGGGCGTTCATGTATCCGATCCTGGTCGTCGGCGCAGTCGGGTTTGCGATATCGATTGAGCG
>DATICK010000127.1:0-11340 GCA_035456865.1 Sulfuricaulis sp. | reverse complement strand
GAGACGCTCACCCCGCGCGAGGCCAAGGTATTGCGCATGCGCTTCGGCATCGGCATGAACACCGACCACACCCTCGAAGAGGTCGGCAAGCAGTTCGACGTGACCCGCGAACGCATCCGCCAGATCGAAGCCAAGGCGCTGCGCAAGCTGCGTCACCCGAGCCGTTCCGAGCATCTGCGCAGCTTCCTCGACTAAAGCACTCAGTGCTTCAACAAAAAGGGCCCTGACGGGCCCTTTTTGTTTCTGATTGGCCAACAATCTTGCTGTCACATAACACAATCAGGATTGTGCTCTTCGGCATGACAATTTGAACAAAGCAGGAGGCATTTCTTGGCTTCAACAATCACAGCGTCCCACCTACGATTGGAAAGCGTCCGAATATCGAGCTGAAAATCTTTTTCGTGAGGGTTGGGATGGTGAAATTCGAGCGCAGCGTAGTTCTTGCTGTAACCGCAATATTCGCATTTCGCACCTTTCAAGCGAATGAGTTCCAGCTTCCGTTCACGTCCACGAAGCTGCTGCGCTTGATAGGACTGGTGCTTATTGTTGGTGTCGGCATTCTTGCATTGACGGGAACAAAATCTTCTTTGACGGCCCCGCAGCGGCTTATGACATGTTGTGCATTTTTTTATAGCCATCGATAGACCTTTAATAATAAAGATTATTAAAATATTAATAATCTATAGAGTGACCCACTAAAGGTCTACTGTCATGGTACCGAGGGGTACTTAGTATTCTCAAAGCTGATAGAATGTCGACGTTGGGCCTGTAGCTCAGTTGGTTAGAGCAGGGGACTCATCGTAATGGTGCGCTCATGCCGAGAGACATGAGATGAACGGGATGAATTCAGGGAAACCGAAGCGCCCCGATTGATTTTATTTAAATGGGGTTGCCGGCAATCCTGAGCCAAGCCGGGAGTACACTTCCGGAAGGTGCAGAGACTACCTGGGGACTTAAGTGTCCTTAATCACAGGCTTCGAGCGTCCCGCGCCCGAACGACTCATCTGGATGGCAGTGTGTCGAGGGCGATGAGATAGTCCACTCCCGCTGGAAACAGTGGGGCAGAGTGAATCCCTTGGTCCTAGGTTCGAGTCCTAGCGGGCCCACCATGTATTCGAGTAGTTACATGTGACTCCCTCCCATTCTCCGTTATCGGCGTAGGGTGCAAGATCAGGCGGCGACACTAAAACCGTTTTAATTAGACTGCTTTTTAATCCTTAGAAAAATAAACCCAATATGGATTTGCCACGAACCAATATTATTCTCTTCAGGCTGGCATTGTTGGCGGCATTGGCAGTAGTTACGCATCTCGCAACGACGCAAATACATTATCCAGTGGTCGAAAATTTGAATGACAAGGTAAATCATATTTTGGCGTTTTATGTTTTAGGATTTCTGGCAGATTTTTCATTTCCTAGGAAAAATTTCGGATTTACCAAGGTTCTTCCGCTATTAGGCTTCGGGCTATCAATCGAGGTCATTCAGTATTTCTTACCATATCGATCTTTTTCATTGTACGATCTTGTCGCCGATACCGCCGGCCTTGCCGTTTACTGGGCTTCTCTGCCGGCACTCAAGCATCTGCCTTTGCTTCGTCGCCGTTGGAACATCGAGGCGCAGAATTATAGTTAACCATTCTGGTAACATTTCTTTAAGCAAGGACGCCCTGTAAACCGCACGTCGGCTATCTCAAAAGTCAGAAACCAAGAAACACTAGCCACATGTCCAGCATTCTGATCCTTTTCGCCACCACCGAAGGCCACACCGCGCGCATTGCGGAACGGATTGCCCAGCGTCTTCGGGGTAATGGACACGAAGTTGAAATACACCGTGCTGACATCGTTCCAGCAGGTCTGGAGCCGGCGGGCTATGACGGGGTGATCGTCGGTTCCTCCATTCACTACGGCCATCACCCTCGTTTTCTCAACGCGCTGGTGCGTCGCTTCCGCACGGCACTGACGGCTCGACCCAGCGCCTTCTTCTCGGTGAGCCTGAGCGCCGGCGGCGCACGCCCCAAGCTCGAAGCGGCACTGCGTTATCTGGAGACGTTTCTGCGCCAGGTCGACTGGCATCCTGCGCAGACGGCGACCTTCGCCGGTGCCTTGCAGTACAGCAAGTACGGGATGTTCAAGCGATTACTGATGCGCATGATCGCCGGCCTCGCCGGCGACGACACCGACATGACGCGCGACTACGAGTACACCGACTGGAATGCCGTTGATCGTTTCGCGGATGAGTTTGTGCAGCGGCTTAAGCAGGCGTGAGAGAAATCCCGGGCCCGGAATTTTTCCTGCCCGGATCAGACTATGAGAAGCTAAGCCCGGTTATTTTTTATTTTTTGCCGCCGGGCGGGCGAAAGCCAGCCGGCAGCTTGCCCATATCGCCTTCGCCGAACAGGAATCCGAGCATGTGCTGCTCGATGACCTGGATGCTCCCCGGGTCGGCGGTGCTGAGTTTGTTCTCGTTGATGATCGTGGCCAGGCGTTGCAGCCACTGCTTCCAGCCTTCTTTCGATACGTTTTCGAAAATGCGCTGGCCCAAGGCCCCCGGATGCGGCGGGCGCTCGAGACCTTCGGCTTCGCGTTTCAGTACGGCGCAGCGAACGATGCGTGCCATGCGTTTCTCTCGTGAGTAAATCGAATGTCGCATTGTAGTACGAAATTCCCGGTCATAGGCCCATTGCCACATGAAATGCGGTGATTTGACGCAGACGGTATCTTGAATACGGGTAAATCGAGTACCATTCTTTCATCATGATGCACGAATGAGGAGTAATTCCATGGGAGCAATCGAATATTCCACCCGCATCGGCGATGCCGAGATGCGGATCACCCCGGCGGCGCAGGCCAAGTTTGCCGAAATGCTCAAGGATGCCGACAGCGAAATCACCGGCATCCGCATGTTCGTCTCGGGCGGCGGTTGCAGCGGCATGACCTACGGCATGACCTACGCCGACGATTCGATAGACAGCAATTACGACAGCGTCCTCGAAGGCCCGGGCTTCAAGATCTATGTCGATCCGGTCGCGCTCAATTATCTGCAAGGCTGTGAGATCGATTTTCGCGCCTCGAGCTTTGTGTTCAACAAGGTGTTCCAGGCGGTTGGCGGCAGCGGCACCTGTGGCGGATGTGGCGGCGGCGGTTTCTAGGCCGCTCACGGCCCCCGATCGGAACGCGGCCCCACGTCGCATTCTGCTGATTGCCCCGCACGACAGTTACCGCACCGCACCGTTCCTGGCGGCGGCCAAGGCCCGCGGCATTGAAGTATTAATCGCCTCCGAGGCCAAATATTCGCTGGTCAGTGCCTACGCCGATGGCCTGCACCTCGACCTCGGCGATACCCAAGCATCCCTGCAAACCATTCTGCGCGAAGCGCAACGGCGGCCGTTCGCCGCCGTGCTTGGCAGCGACGACGCCAGCACCGAAATTGCCGCGCTCGCGGCAGCTGCACTCGACCTTCCCCACAATCCCACCGCGGCGGTTCACCTGGCGCGGCGCAAGGACCTGGCACGCGCGCGACTGGCGCAGGCCGGCGTGCCGGTGCCGCGTCACTGGCGGCTCGACCTCACGCGTCCTTTGGCCGCGCAGATCGGTGACATTCGCTTTCCGTGTGTGCTTAAGCCGGTGGCGCTCTCAGCCAGCCGCGGAGTGATTCGCGCCGACAACCTCGAGGAACTCACACAGGCGGCGGCACGCATTCAGGTATTGCTGGCGGGTGCCGGGTTGCGCGAAGCGGAAGAACGCGAAACCATTCTGGTGGAAGAATTCATTCCTGGATTCGAGGTGGCGGTGGAAGGCCTGTTGACGCAGGGCAGCTTCGAAATCCTGACGATCTTCGACAAGCCTGATCCGCTGAATGGGCCGTATTTCGAAGAGACGTATTACATCACGCCGTCACGGCTGAATGCGCCGACTCAACAAGCCTTGCGCGAGACGATCTCCAGCGCGTGCGCGGCCTACGGGCTGCGCGAAGGGCCGATCCACGCCGAATGCCGCATCAACGAGCAGGGTGTATGGATACTGGAAGTCGCCGCGCGCACCATCGGCGGCCTGTGCGGACGCCTGCTGCGTTTCGGCACCGGATCCAGCCTGGAGGAATTGGTATTGTTGCATGCCCTGGGTGAACGCCCGGAGGTAAACAGCGAAACCGGCGGCGCCGGGGTGCTGATGATCCCGATCCCGCAGGCCGGCATTTTGCGGCGCGTCGAGGGCGTGCTGGCCGCCGAGAAAGTGCCGTACATCGAGGAAGTCGTTATCCACGTGCGCGAGGGCTATGAACTGGTGCCCCTGCCGGAGGGTTCCAGTTATCTGGGGTTTATTTTTGCGCGCGCGCCCAGCGCCGCGCAGGCGGAGGCGGCATTGCGCGCGGCGCACGCCTGTCTGCATGTGGTAGTGATGCCGTTGTGGAAGGGCGTGAGCGTTTAATGTTTCAACAGCTCTTGCCTTTCAATCATTTCTCAGCCGCGCCAGTCGCTCGGTTCGAACTCGGAAGATAACCCGAGAGCACGGACCGACAAGTAGACGCACCGAAGTAAAAAAATCGATAACACCAATAGCACCAAACAGACTACAACCATACAAGCGAGCCGATTCATGACTCACTCCCCCAACTTCTGTTCTAATTATCCTGCCCGTATTTCTTGTCCCACCTGATCATCTTGCGCCTTTTGGCGCTTGAACATCAAGCAAGCTAACGCTTATCGCCTAATCCGCTGTGCGTAAGACAGAGCTTTATCCATCTAATTCATTGAATTTTCGGGGGTTGTATTGAAGGCAATGTGGCGTGCTGGCAGCGGGCATTACAGACTTGGCATTTGCTTCGGCGCAGCAATACCGGGGTTTGGAAAGGCGCGGCATCGGCGTACCCCTGCCGGAAGATTCGAGTTATGCGGCATTTATTTTAGCGCGTCTCGTGCGCCGTATAGGCGGAGGCGGCGCTACACGCGGCACACGCCTGCCTGCGCGTGGTGGTGATGCCGTTGTGGATGGGAGTGAGCGTTTAACTTTCATTCTTAATTTAAAACCACAGTAATGCCGATGGCTGCGCCCGACCCAAAGCCGACCTTCGCACGTGCGGCGCATTATTTATCAGTGTTACTAAGATGCCCGGGAAATACTTTATGTGTTTCAAAGTATTCGCTTTCAATGTACCGATAGCCCAGGCAGAATAGTGCCGCAAATCTCCATGTCCGCAAAAGTCGGCCGTCAAAATGCTTGTTTCCCCTCGATCCCGAAAATTGCTTGGCACTGCGACGGCCGTGGCATTCTTTGTGTTGCTGTCGGGGTGTGCCACCGACCAGGCCGGCAATACGCCGCTCATTCGTGCCGCTTGGGCGGGGGACGCGGACAAGGTCGAAGCCTTGCTCAAGACAGGCGCCGATGTGAACGCATCAAACCGGGACGGCATGACCGCCCTGATGGCTTCCACGTGGGGCAAGACGGGCCGAGGCGATGTCCGGATCGCCAAAGCCCTGATTGCGAGCGGCGCAATCGTTAATGCGGCCAACGTTTATGGAAGGACCGCGTTGATGGAGGTGGCGGGAAACGGTAACACTGAATTCGTGTCGCTCCTTTTGGATGCCGGTGCTGATGTCAATGCGCAACGCCGAGACGGCGGAACCGCATTGCATGAAGCATCGCATAATGGACACACGGATATCGTCCGCGCCTTGCTGGCCAAGGGTGCAAGGCCAAACGTAGCGAACGCGCAAGGGTTAACGCCTCTCATGTCGGCCTGCGTTTGCGCAGGCCCGAGGAAGACCTGTCCGTGGCGACCTGACATCGTACGTTTGCTGATCGCTGCCCGGGCAGACGTGAATACCAAGGATGCGCGTGGTGAGACCGCCTTAAGCTGGGCGACTGGGGGAACAAAGGCGGAGAGGGACGAAGTTAAGCAGCTTCTTAAAAGCGCCGGAGCTACGGAGTAAGTCTGCCGGTGCATCCGCCCAACTTGTGCTTGCACAGGACGCCACTTCCGCTTCGGCGCTCGCGGGTAAGCGCTCACTTAAACGTCTGCTTTCGGAATAATACGACCGTCGGCTCTCGGCCGATTGCAGCCATTCGAACAAGAATTGGAGCCAGATCACAATATTTTCTAATATTTAATTATTTCTTATTCGATTGATTGTGTGATGGCGCTACTGCACAGCGCGGTGCACGGCCTCGCCGATCTTCGACGGGTTGCGCACGACGTGGGCGCCGAGCGCCTCAATGCGCTCCATCTTGGCCGCCGCCGTGTCTGCCGGGCCGGCGATCACGGCGCCGGCGTGGCCCATGCGCCGCCGTGACGGGGCGGTAATCCCCGCGATGAAGCACACTAGCGGCTTGCCGAGATGTTCTTTCGCCCACGCGGCGGCCTCGATCTCCTGGCTGCCGCCGATCTCACCGATCATCACCACGGCCTCGGTGTCCGGGTCGTCCTTGAAGGCGCGCATGACGGTCAGAAAATCCGTGCCGGTGACCGTATCGCCACCGATGCCGACACAGGTGGACTGTCCCAGTTTGTATTCGGCCATTTGTTCGACCGCTTCGTAATTGAGCGTGCCGGAGCGCGATACCACGCCGATCTTTCCGGGTTTGTAGATATGCGCCGGCATGATGCCGACCTTGCATTCATTGGGCGTGATCAGGCCCGGTGTGTTGGGGCCGACGATTACCACGTCGCGCCCGGCGGAATAACGCTTGACGCGCACCATGTCCTGCACCGGGATGCCGTCGGCAACGACGACAATCGTGCGGATGCCGGTGTCGATGGCTTCCATGATGGCGTCGGCGGCGAACGGCGACGGCACGAAAATGCCGGCGACGTCGGCCCCGGTGCGCGCCACCGCCTCGTGCACGGTGTCGAACAGGGGAATCCCGAGATGCTTCGTGCCGCCCTTGCCGGGCGTCACGCCGGCGACGACATTGGTGCCGATCTTGATGGATTCCTCGGCGTGGAAACTCCCGTGCTGGCCGGTCAGGCCCTGGATCACGACGCGCGAGGATTTATTAACAAAGATGCTCATGGGCAGACGCTCCGCTGGTGGCGCGCACGGCCATGACCGCGGCATCGTCGAGATTGTTGGCAGTGAGAAATTTCAGACCGGACTGGTCCAGGACCGCGCGCCCCTGTTCCACGTTGGTGCCGGCGAGGCGCACGACCACCGGTACTTTGACGTTGAGTTCACGCATTGCACGCACGATGCCTTCGGCCACCCAGTCGCAGCGGTTGATACCGGCGAAAATATTGACCAGCACCGCTTTGACGTTCTTGTCCAGCAGCACGATGCGAAAGGCGTTGGTGACTTTTTCCGGCGAAGCGCCGCCGCCGACGTCGAGAAAATTCGCCGGCCGCCCGCCGTGCAGGGCGATGGCGTCCATCGTGGCCATGGCGAGCCCGGCGCCGTTGACAATGCAACCGACATTCCCCTCCAGCGCGATGTAGTTGAGGCCATGCGCGCCGGCTTCGACTTCCTTGGGGTCTTCCTCGTCGAAATCCCGCAGGTTGCTGATGTGCGGCCGACGGTAGATGGCGTTATCGTCGAACTGCATTTTGGCGTCCAGCGCGAGCAGGCGGCCGTCCAGGGTGACGGCCAGCGGATTGACTTCAATCAGCACGGCATCGTTGTCGCGAAAGCAGCGGTACAGCGCCTTCATCAGCTTCACCGCGGCGGGCAATTGCTTGCCGCCCAAGCCCAGATGCGCGGCGACCTTGCGGCACTGGAAGTCGAGCAATCCGACCGCGGGATCCACCGCCTCACGCAGGATGCGCGCCGGCTCATGGCGCGCGGTCTCTTCGATCTCGACGCCGCCGCCGTCGCAGGCGATGATCGTGATGCGCTGACTGACGCGGTCGATGACCAGGCCGAAATAGGCTTCACGCGCGATGTCGACAGCCTGCTCGATCAGCACGCGCTGCACGCGTTGCCCCTGCGGGGCGGTCTGGGCAGTGATAAGAGATCGGCCGATCATTTCATCGGTCGCCGCGCGCACTTCGTCGACAGTGTGGGCCAGCTTGACGCCGCCGGCCTTGCCGCGGCCGCCGGCGTGGATCTGCGCCTTGATCACGAAGCGGCTGACGCCGAGCTCTTCGGCCACGGCCGCCGCCTGTTCCACGCTGTGCGCCACGCTGCCCGCGGGCACCGGCACGCCGTATTGACGCATCAAATCCTTCGCCTGGAACTCGTGAATATTCATGCCGGCTGCTCCTGACCCATTTTGATTCGTAACATTTTCTCCATGACGACCTCGGCCTGGCGGATCGAGGCGGCATCGAGCATGCGGCCATCGAGCGTCACCGCCCCCAAGCCGCGTTTGGCGGCATCCGCCATCGCTGCCAGAATCCGCTCGGCGCGCGTGACCTCGGCATCGGTGGGCGTGAACACCTCGTTCGCGAGCGCGATCTGCGAGGGATGAATCGCCCACTTGCCTTCAATACCGAGCGCGGCTGCCGAACGCGCGGCGGAGCGATAACCCTCGGCGTCCTGGATGTCGCTGAACGGCCCGTCGATCGGACGCAGGCCGTAGGCGCGGCAGGCGACCACGAGGCGCGCCTGCGCGTAGTGCCATTGATCGTTCCAGTGACGTTCACGACCGCCGCCATCCGCATGTGTCAGCACGGCATAATCCGCGTTGGCCCCGCCCATGTGCGTGACACGCGCCTGGGTCGAGGCCGCGAAGTCGGCCACGCCGAAAACCAGTGCCTCCATTCTTTCGGGACACGTTGCGGCAATGTCCTCGACATTGGCCATGCCGCGCGCGGTTTCGATCAGCGCGTGGATTCCGATGGGTTTAAGGCCCCTGGCTGTCTCGATCTGCGACAGTAATGTGGCCACGAAGTAGATGTCGTCCGGGGTATTAACCTTGGGAACCAGCAGCGTGTCGAGGTGTTTGCCCGCCTGCTCCACGATATCCACGATATCGCGGTAACAATAGTGCGTATCGAGCGCGTTGATGCGCACGGACACGGCGCAACGCGACCAGTCGTGGCGCAACAGCGCGTGGATGACGTTCTTGCGCGCCTGCTCCTTGTCGGCCGGCGCCACGGCGTCCTCAAGATCCATGAACACGACATCGGCGCCGAGCGTCGGGGCCTTCTCCAGCATGCGCGGATTACTCCCGGGAACGGCAAGCTCACTTCGATGGAGACGGTCCTTGATGGGCATTAAGGTCCTTTCCTGGTGTCGGTAGTTATTCTGGTAAGACTTCCATGACACTTCCTAAAAGCATTCAATCGTCAGGTTCGCTGGTTTACCTAGCGAGATTTTTACGTGGTTATTTTGGGTGAGACTGAGCTAACAGGCGAGCGCCGCTTTATGGTTTTTCTATGACGCCATCATGGCGTCAAGCAGCCCCACCGTCAATCTCCTGCATGATACTGGCTTGATAATGGGTCAAATTCGAGACCTTGATCCGCTTCTGTGAGCGGTCAACGCCGTTTCAGGCTTCATTTATCTAAATAAAACAGCGGTAACACAATGACCGCATAGATCAATGTATATACGAGCATAACTATACCGAGCATAAATATGCCGATGATCTGCGCCCATATTAGGGTTACGCTATTTTCCGACCCCGTTGCTTTCGTCCCTCGTTTGAAAATTTGTTTACGGCCCCTTAATTTTCTTATCGCCACAAAGAAACACCAAATAGCGATGCAGAAAGAGAAAGTCGGCAGAATAAGATAGGATGCGTATGGATTCATCGCGTAGCCGTTTCACGATTCAGGGCCAATTAAAATTAGACAACCTGATGGTACCTTCAATTACGCCATCGTGATGACATTCATACTGCACCGTCAACCTCTTTGAGGCGCTGGCATGATAGCTGGCCAAATTTAAGAGGGAAGTTTGGCGCAAGCACTACCACCCGTGCACCTTGATACTGCGACAGGAGGGGCTCATGAAAAACGGAAGTATGAGAGCAGGGGGAATTTTGCTTGCAGGTCTTTTATTGTTTCTCCGCCACGACCCGGCCCTCGGCGTTTAAGAATACCCGGTAGCGGTTTCCGTCTTTACAAGTCGCAATGTGATCGTTGTCACCTTTCGTGATAACGCTGACGACCTGACCGCAGGGCAGCCCCAGGAGCGCGATCACCGACGTCATGTCCTTGAGTAGCGCTGCGTCCTCCGCCGCCTGCAACGGTTCGGTACAAAACGCCGCCATCGCGATTATCAGGGTCCAAGCCTTCACATGTTTGTTCATCGGGTTTCTCCTGCTGTCAGATTAGAGAGTGGCAAACTTGGCCGGATCGGCAAGGATGCCCCAGATTGCTTCGCGCGAGGCCACGATCGCGCGGGCCAGTTCCGGATCGCCGTCCTGAAGCAAAGCAAGCACCTTGAGGATTAGTGACTCGTATGGTTGCCGCAACTCGGCGAGGGTGGTCTTGGTCCGCCCCTGGTAATACGCCCGGAATTGATTCAGCAGGTCATCGACCTGATTCTTGAGCGTGATCTTGGTGAACACGCCGATGGCCTTGGTTTCCTTGAGCCGGGTTTCCAGCGCCGTCAGGTCTAGCGGCGGCGATGTCACTTTCTTTTCAGGGCTGGGCGCGGTGCTCGGTTTCTTGACGGGCTGTACCGCGGGAACCTTTGCCGGTGCCTTGGTTTCGGGCGGTTCGGCCGTGGCGACGCTCGGCTCGGTGGGCTGGGTCACGGACGGCTCGATCGCCGTCGTCTCTGCCGGCGGCGCAGCGGTCGGCGGCGGCGTACGCTTCACGCTGGCGCATCCGGCAGTCAGGAGTAATAGCAGAAGTCCGACAATGCGCATGGCGGATATCAACTGCTTTTCAGCACCGCTCTCCACCGCGCTGTCGCTCATGCGTATTCCCTACGGAGCCATTTAGTTCGCCATGATGGTGTCATTCATATCGCGGCGTCAATCTCGTTTAATACTGCGCCACACGCTCGCCAGCCACGGCTGCTGCGCGCGTGGCAGGCCGGCAGGGCGGTAATAGTGTGTCAGTTCAGCGAAGCCGGCGGCGATCATATAGTGGCGCCAGGTTTCCAGATCATGGTACGCACAGTAACATCCACGGTTCCAGCCTTCCTGGTTCTGGCCGTACGGGTTCGAGCTGAACAGCACGCCGCGTGGTTTCAGTGTGGCGTGCAATTCCTGCAACACGCGCGGCAATTCCTGGCCGGGGACATGAAACAGCGCGGCGTTGGCGAACACGCCGTCGAAATGCTGATCCGGCAGATCGAGCTTGAGGAAGTCCTGTTGCCACACTTCGCCGCCGCCGTGGGCGCGCGCCATGTCGGCGAAGTGTGCGGCGCCTTCCAGCCCTATCGCGTTGTGACCGAGTCCGGCAAACACCTTGAGGTCGCGCCCCGGCCCGCAGCCAAAATCGAGTATCGTGAAC
>DATICK010000126.1:0-8270 GCA_035456865.1 Sulfuricaulis sp. | reverse complement strand
ATCTTTTTCCACCACCACGAGTTGTTGGACCATAAATCGGCTGCCCACCGGGATCACCATTCGTCCCCCGGGCTTGAGCTGTTGGATCAATGGTGGCGGGATGTGGCTGGCTGCCGCCGTCACGACAATGCCATCAAAGGGTCCATGTTCTTCCCAGCCGTAATAACCATCGCCGATACGCACATGGACATTTTTATAATTCAGTTGTTTCAACCGCTCCTTGGCCTCATTGCCGAGCGGTTCAATGATTTCGATGGTGTACACCTCGGCGGCCAGTTCCGCCAGAATCGCGGCCTGATAACCCGAGCCGGTGCCCACTTCCAGCATCTTATGTTGTCGCTGGGGTTCCAGCAGGTCTGTCATCAGCGCGACGATGTAGGGCTGGGAGATGGTTTGCCCATGTCCGATGGGTAGCGGGCGGTTTTCATAGGCCAGATGACGCACCTGCACAGGTACGAATTCATGGCGCGGCACCTTGCGCATGGCGTCCATCACCTTCGGGTCGAGTTCTTTTTTATTGATATAGACACTGGTCAAACGAACATCCGCTTCAATTTCCTGGATCATGCCCTGGCGTGCCGGGGTATATTTGTCCTGTGCCTGTGCAGATGAATTCATGAGCAGGACAAGGACACCAAGGATGAGCAAGACAAGTCTATTTCGGCTTAAGCGCATAACACACAACCGGGGTCAGAGCACAATTGATCCTACATATTAGCGAGAACTGTGCTCCGACCCCAATTATTTTATGAACCGGTTTTCCGTGTTTTCTTCTGGTTGAAGCAGCGTAAGATCTTGAGCTATCGTCCGCACATGAAGAACGATCTGCTAAACGCAATTGACGCAGCGCTTGCCGACGATTGGCAACGCGCGCACAAAATCGTGCAGCGGCACGAAGACGACCCGCTCGCATGCTGGATTCACGCCGTGCTGCACAAGATTGAAGGCGATGCGAGCAATAGCCGCTATTGGTATTCGCGGACGACGCATTCGTATGGTGAATTTGCCGACGTCGAGCGGGAGTTGGCGGCAATTAAACGCGAGGTGGAGAGCGGACGCTAAGACCCGCGGAGCGAGTATTTCGGTGTATCCCTTTAGAAAATTGAGCTCGGCGCCTTTGATTTAATGCGGTAACGCCAGCCGGCATGCAGGGCTGCGATAACGATCCGCGCGCAGGCCTCGGCATCCGAATCTGCCTGGTGGTGGCGCAGATCAATACCAAGATGGCGACAAACATCGGGCAATCGGGTTGGGTGGATGTTCCACTGCGCCCGGGCCAGCCGGACAGTGCACACGAAAGGCTGCGTGGGAGACGGCAGGCCGTAGGTATCACAGCAGGCGCCGAGCACGCCTCTATCGAAAGGCGCGTTATGCGCCGCCAGAAACTCTACCCCCTCCAACTCGCGCGCAATGCCGGCCCAAACCACATCGAACCTCGGCGCATCCTTCACGTCGTCCCACGACAGACCATGAATATAGGTGAAGGTGAATTGCCGCGAAGGTGGTCGAATCCGCTGATGCAAGCGGCGCACGACGCGACCGTGCTCGACAATGGCGACCCCGACCGCGCAAGCGCTATCGCTGCTGTGGTTGGCGGTCTCGAAGTCAATGGCGGCGAACGTGGTCATTAGGCTACGTGCATCAGATTTTTGGGTCTTTGTTCCTGGCGTCGCCTTGACTCAAGGCAAAATCGGGGCAGATAACAGTTACCGCAAAAATAAGAAAAAATGTTTTATTCCCTGACCCCGATTTTTTCGCTAGTTCAGATCGTCGTCCTTGTAGTACTTCGTTCCTTTGGCGGTCAACTCGACAGCCACGCCCTCGTCGGTCAACTGGTACAGCCACACGCCCGGTGACACTGACACCGCACCCGCAAAGGCCGCGCCCTTGTCGCCGCTCTTTGCTGCCGCGCTGGTCTGGCCGCCAACCTCCCAGCCGGAATTCACGAACTTGTTGAAGTCGGCCGTCTTTTCGAATACCCATACCATGCGAAACTTCTTCACGCCGAGACCCAGACCGGCCTGGACCTCCAACATCTTCATATAGGTAATCTTGCCGCTCTTCTTGTCGACCGCCATGCCTGAGCCCTTGCCGCTGCCGGCCACGAAAATCTTCAAACCAAAATTGCTGAACACGGCATAACCGGCGGCACTATCAATCGCCTTCTTGGTACCGGGCTGGGCCTTATATAGCCGTTGGAGCGTCTCATTCGTCATCTTCTGGATGTCCGCGCGCGCGGTCTGCCTCTCCTTCGCGGTCATTTCGGCCAATGCGATCGACGACCCGACCAGACCGACAATAGCTGCAAGCAATACCCAACTGAAATTGATTCGTTTCATGTTATCTCCTTTGGCTCAGTTGCAAGGCAACCAGCACGCGCAGCCCAATCGCTACCGGCGACTGCCATGCATCTGCCCGCCAAGACGCCGCAGTACACAGTTCGTTGGCCACAGCTTAACGCCTTATGCCTTCTTCACAAACTCGGACTTCAGCTTCATCGGCCCAATCCCGTCGATCTTGCAGTCGATATTGTGATCGCCCTCGACCAGCCGGATATTTTTGACTTTGGTGCCGACCTTGACCACCGATGAAGAACCTTTGACCTTGAGATCCTTGATGACGGTGACGCTATCGCCGTCCTGCAGCACGCTGCCGTGGGCATCCTTGACCACGAGCGCCTCGTCGCTGGTTTCAGTTACCGCCTCTTTTGACCATTCGTGCGCGCATTCCGGGCAAACGAACATATTTCGATCTTCATAGGTGTATCCGGAGCCGCACTTAGGGCATTTGGGCAGGTTGCTCATGGTGATATTCCGTTGCTGGTTAACGTAATCGTGGCGCTATGTGAGATATGGCTGAAGTCGTGCTCAGCTCCTGACAGTTCGCCATATTAACAAAAACTGTTCTTTGACCCGAATGACGCTTACTTACTTATTCCGTCATTCCCGCGAAGGCGGGGTGAGGCGGAGTTTCCACAAACACACTTAACGTGTGTTTGTGCCGCCGAACGGGTGCAACGGGTTTTGTCGCACCCTGGGCAGCAACAGGCTTTACATGTAGATTCCCACCCTCAAATCCCGCCCCGCCCCGGTTTTGCGCGTATAGTGTTACTAGTTTACCCACGCGCTAAATCGAGGAACCGCAGTATGGAAGGCATCAGCGATATCAGAATCACGGGCATCGACGAAACGCGCCCGCCACGAATCCGCAAGGAACCGTACATAGACCTCTGCTTCCGGCTCACGCACAAGGCGCCGGTTGACTGGTGTCACGATTTTACCGATCAACTGTCCAAAGAGGCCTTCCCGGCAAAGATCGATACCAAGGAGTGCCTTTACATCGAAACCTGGGTCCGAAAACAGGACGAGATCGTCGGGCACCTGCAGACCCTCAAGAAAGCCGTGGCACAGTGCAACGCGCGCTACATTGAAAAGATCCAGGCGCGCGAGCGCGACCGGGACGGCGACAATGATGCGCTGGCCAAGGAAGCCGGCCCCCAGGGGCAACTGAACCGCATCATCGCGGCGTTGGACTTCAGCGACTGACGCCGCTCGCGGCTGGTATCCCTGCCAACCGCCGCGCATGCCGCGATGGCTGCACAGATTCGCGCCCCTTCCCGCTACTTAATCTTTAATCACTCCGACACCTTTTTATTCTTATTCATTGTCTTGTCCCTCGTAGAAAACCGGTCCTGGCCGCTTTAATTCGAATTGGCGGTATCGCAGGCGGTTGATCAAACCTCGTTGCTGAAATCTGAGGCTGACGCGTCTGTATTTACCCTATGTCAGATATACCTCGCTATTGAGTCCATTGCGCGTATAGTGGCTATTCCTGACTGATTTAGTCAGCTATTAGACGCGCACTCCCCCCGGATTGGCGGGAGCGGACAAACCCACGGAGGGTAAATCATGAAATCCACCAATATCATCAGCACCATCGACCCGATCAACGGCTTCAACATCACCAGCCTGGAAGACCGCCCTCATCTCGTCGAGGGCGACGACACCAACAGCCTGACGATTTACTTCGAAACCAAATCCTCACTCCAGGCTTATCTCGACATACCCGTTGAGCACCCGGAGCAGGATTTATCGAAAACGCAGAGCAACCCCACGGGCGACTATACCAACTGAGGTTTCAGCTGGCCTGAGCGGGTATTGGGCCCTGCCGAAACGGCAAACAGACGGGAGCGCGCTGCTACAACGCGCTCCACGTCTCTGAAGCCAGGCACTGCTATTCCTCGACCGAAGCTTCGTACGTTTACTTTAGCCCCGTTCGCCCTGAGCCTCTCGAAGGGTGAGCGACCACCGCCCCACTTCACAAGCCTCACAAGGATATAAATGAAACAATTTTATGCAGATCCACGGGACATCGAGACTTCAAGCAGAGATAGCGACAACCGTTTGACAGAACTGACCGACCAACGCTGGGATCGCAGCAAATCCCTGGCGCTGGCAGTAAACGAAGGCATGGATTTCAACGATAGACATTGGGAAGTGATTGTGTTCCTCCGCAATTATTATCAGGAGCATGGCCTGCCGCTCACGGCGCGGACAACCGCCAGGGCGCTCAATAAAAACTTTTCCGGCCAGGGTGGCAACAAATACCTGCACCGGCTTTTCAACGACGGTCCGGTTACGCAAGGCAGCCGGCTCGCCAATCTGCCCACCCCCGCATCCGCCACCGACCGTTCGTTCGGCACCAATTACTGAGGCAGCCAGGTTTTGAAATAATGGTTGTCACCCCCGCGAAAGCGGAATAATTGAGCCTGGTCCCTTTATTCTTGGGCCCTGCCGAAACCCCGTGCTCATTTGCCGGCGCCCTTTTTGGGCGACTTCGCAGGTTTCGGCGCACCACCTTTGCCACTTGGCAGTTTGTTGTTGATCTCAGCGATATCCGCAATCAGGGCATCGATCCCTTTTTTGTTAATTATGTCCGCATAGGCGTCATGGAAAGTGTTGACGAGACTCACGCCGTCGATGGCGATGTCGTACAGCTTCCAGACAGAATGGTCCTTGTAAAAGCTGTAGTTGATGGGAATGGCCGGTCCGCCGCCCGCCGGCTTGACCACGGTCTTCACTACCGCGGTTTTGTCGCTGGGCGTGCCGGAAAACGGCAGATAAATGACCTGGCGCTCGCTGTATTTGCGTAGCGCGGTGCCGTAGGTCCGCACAAGGAGGTTCCGGAACTCGTGCGTGAACCGTACGCGCTGGTCTTGGGTGGCCTCGCGCCAGTAGCGTCCCAACGCGAACTTGGACATTGCGCGGAAATCAATATGCGGCAGCACCTCCTCGCAAAAATCCATCATGGCGTACAGTCTCCGAGGATCCTCGGCGTCGACGTCGCGGTCCGCCTTGAGCAGCAGAGTGATCTTGCCGACGGTCGAACGCACCAGCTGATCCGGCATCATTTCCGCCAGCAGGCAACGGGGCGCAAGAAGCATGATCGTGAAGGCCACAATGATTTTTTTCATGCCGGGACTCCTGATCTTCGGCCGCGCCAACCGCGTCACACCTGCTCCGGAGTAGATCTACGTTCCGTTTGTTACTAATCACTCGCTGGGGCCGGAAAGTAATTAAGACCGCCCTCGCCGCCGGGTTGGTCCCCAGTGTCAACGATCCGGATACGCGTTTTCGTCCGGATCACTCCGAGGTCTGAGGAATACAGGATGATCTGGATGTTGACAGGTTGGCGACAGAACTCAAGCGATGTTCCATGCGCTGTTTCATTCTGACAGCCTCTATCCGGGATTGTTCTGGTATTGACGCATTGCAGCTCCCCAGGTGCACCGCTCATTTCATTTCCGTTAGTCACTTGTGCCGCAACGCTCATCGGTTGCTGTTCTTCTGCCGCGGCAAGGAAAAATCGAGCCATGCCCAGACCATTTGCCAGACAGCGACACAAAAACTTTCAACGAAGGTCGCGAACTCTTTTGCATAAACGCAATAAATTTGGGGTTGATATCACCCGAACAACGGACGTAGCATGATTTAGGTTGCACCTCCCCGGACGCAATCGACTGCCGGGAAATCCGCAAGCGTGATGTTTCTCAAGTTTCTGCAGTGGAATGTCTAAGCACTTCTATTACGGAAAAAAGGAGGGATTAATCATGTCAACCTATAATTCCGAACGTCGAACTGTGCTGCGCGGCGTGGCATTGCTGGCGCTTACCGTGGCCGGCTGCCAAAAAAAGGATGAGGCCCCTGCCCGGCAGGCGCCAGCTCCCGAGGCTGCTGCCCCAGCGACGCCTGCACCGGGTGCGGGTGGCGCACCTCAAGGCGGCCCGGCCGAAGGCGCGCCTTCCTCCGGAAGCACTCCCCAACAGGGCGCCACGGCACAGGGCGGCAAGCTGAGCAAAGCACAAGCCCAGTACCAGGAACAACCCAAGGGCGATCAGAATTGCGCCAACTGCATGCATTTCATCGCTGGGTCCAGCACCTGCCAGGTGGTCGAGGGCAAGGTCAGCCCCAACGGCTGGTGCATGCTCTGGGCCAAGAAGACCTGAGCGCCGCGACGGCCCGAAATATCCCCTCGCCGAGGGCCGCGTACGGAAGGTTGGTCGTGAGGCGAAACTGCGTGCGCGGCGGCGATCGGGCCCAGTCTTTTTGACCCTTTGTGATCATTCCGCACAGTAATGTAGGTTGGGGTGAGCGCAGCGAACCCCAAGAGTGTTTGTCACCCACGCGAAGGCGGGGTGAGGCGGTGTTGTCGTGAATGTCCAGTGGACATTCACGCCGCCGAACGGGTGCAACGAATTCTGTTGCACCCTGGGCGGCAACAGGTTTTACAAATAGATTCCCACCTCGCCTTGAAAATCATCCCCGCGCAGCGGGAATTCGACCTCACTTCATCCGCGAAGGCAGCGTAATCGTTCTGCCGTCGACGATGAAGCAGCCCTTGCCGAAGGTGATGCTCGGTTATACGTTCTTGAGAAAACAGGTTTTAAGGACCAAGCCTGTGTCGAGGCATATACTGAGCGGGATAATCACGTCTACGGAGAACGACATGCTTCGAAGCTCGATACTCGCTGTGCTGTTCGTCTTGTTCGGAAATCTCCCTGATGCCGACGCAGAGCCAACGCACGACCCTACACGCGGTGAGTTGTTGTACACAACGCATTGCCTCGCCTGCCACAATACCCAAGTTCATTGGCGGGACAAGAAACTCGTCACGGACTGGAAAAGTCTGGAATCCGAAGTACGCCGCTGGCAGAAATTTTCAGTGCTTCGGTGGAGTGATGACGACATTATGAAGGTTGCACGATACCTGAATACTCTCTACTACCACTATCCCACGCCGGACTGACCGGGGAATACTGAAATGCCGATAGATTCGACGCTCCGGCCTTGGTCGCTTGAGTAACGTAGGTTGGGGGTGAGCGCAGCGAACCCCAACAGTGTTTGTCACCGCCGCACCGCGGGGACTCTTTGTAGCTTGTCACCCCCGCGATGGCGGGGGTCTAGATTTTACACATCATCCCCGCGCAGCGGGGATTCGACCTCACTTCATTCGCGAAGGCAGCGTGATCGTTCTGCCGTCGACGACGAAGCGACCCTTGCCGAGGTGATGCAAGGTGCGCGGACGTTTACGCGCCGGGTCGATCCAGGCCTTGAGCACTTCGAGCACGAAAAAATTGTACCGCGTCGCCAGCCGCGCGTCGGTCACGCGGCATTCGAGGCTGGCGTAACACTCGTCGATCAGCGGCGGCGCGACCTGCTTGGCCTTCCGCGGCGTGAGACCGAAGGCGGCGAACTTGTCGAGGCGCCGGCCGGAACTGTTGCCCACGCCCACCACCTTCGCGGCCAGTTCCACGGTGGGTATGTTGATGACGCACTGTTTCGTGGCCTTCAGCGCCGCAAAGCTGTAATTGCGGTTGCTCATCACCATGCCAACCAACGGTGGTTCGAAGTCCATCATCGTAAGCCACGACAAGGTCATGACGTTCGCCCTGCCCTTCTGCGCCGTGGTCACCAGCACCACCGGACCGGGCTCCAGCAAGCCGTAGACTTTGGACAAGGGAAAGGACTTTTTCATGGTCGTGTCTCCCGTAGAAAATTAGTCAGCCCCTTAGTTCGGGCGGCTTAATCTTTAATCCCACCGTCCTCTTTTATTACCTTTAATTCCTGGGTTCAGGTTGAGTAAGTGCGGCCAGTATCTCTTCCAGCTCCGGGGTCGGTTGTACGCCTTTGAAGTGGGTCATGCGGCGATAGACGATCGCAGCGGCCGCATGAAACTCACCCGGCAGGCCCGCCTCCCGGAACGTGGCAGCA
>DATICK010000125.1:0-31111 GCA_035456865.1 Sulfuricaulis sp. | reverse complement strand
AAGTGTGCGGGTAACCGACGCGGCCGACAAAGTTTCCCGGCATTATCCGCCTGATGATTCACCGAAAGACGGGCATGGCGTAACATCATTTCGAAGCTACTCCATCCCCCCAGTTCCTGCACTACTTGAAGCGGCGTGCCATTTTGCACGTGCCGCTCGCCCAGGTGTGACGCTGATCCATCGCTTGCTTCAACACGTCGTGACCCCGTCATGGACCGGAAAGCGAGCTGTGATGCGACTCCGGGTACGCGAACGGGTCGGGGCATAGATTCAGACGTTATAACTCTGTGCGTTTAGATCGGCCGCTGCAAGCCTAGCGACAACGCCCATGATTTCCACTCGACACGATTGAGTCGCGTGGCGGCGACCGTCCCGTCCGTGAAGTTCACATGGTTGACCCCCGGGTCAGTGGTCCAGCGTTGGTAGTCTAACCCGACCCGGATTGACCATCGGCTCGATTTGGGTACCGTCAGGAAACCGAGCGATACAACGGTTCCGGTACCATTCGCTTCCTGCTCGAAACTGCGCGGGTGTTCAAGATCCGTCCGTAAATTCCAATTGGCTTCGGCGGAATAATCGGCCCAGTGCTGTTCCAATCGGAAATACGCATTGACGTCGTTCGGCGTATCGGTCAGGAATTCGACCCCTATCCAGCGGCCCTCCCAGCGGCTTTGATAGGTGCTATTGACCCCCGGTATAGATCCAGTGGCTGGAATGGTTTGATTGGCGTTGGTGATTCTCAGGTTCTGTTCATGACGCGAATACCCAACAAGTGGTATCAAGTAAGTGGCTGTACTGTCTTGCACATACCGGAAGCGATAGCCGAGCGCCATCGAAAGATCCCAGACATCGTCATCCACGGTATCGTTGTTAGTACGTGAGAACTCGAGCGTGCGGTCATCGCCCAGATAATCCGAGTCCTGACTTTGTCCATCGTAAATCCAGCCATAGTCAGCCGTTACCCGGAAATGCAGCCCATTCGGCCCTGTCAGCTGCAAACCGCCCGACAGTTGCGCTATGCGCAACGTATCCCATGTTAGTTCCGACAGTATGTTCGGTGTAGTCGTTCCACTTAAGTCACTGGCGATGTTCCAGTTGAGTTTGTCCGTACGGTATCCGGCGCTCAGGTCATATTTGGTCTCGAGCGCGGCGACGTCGCGTGGTCCGGTAAACCAAACACAAAGCGACAGCAGTAGTGCCGCCGTCAGCCTTCGCAACATGAGATTTAACTTACCCATAAGATCCATTTGCCATTTTTAAATATTCTTCTCATGTCAACATCCTAACCATGCGATGTACCGGGATATCGGTGGCTGCGCTGCAATCCTGCGGCAGCAGTTAATTATGGTTCCATGTAAGCATGCTGCCAATTTGTGCAGGTACTACCCCCTGTGGCTCACATAGCTTTACGTGCACCTCAACATGGTCAGGCCTAATTATGTGTTGAATTTCTCCTGCAAGTCTAAAATATATGTTCAAACACAATATTAGACTGATCTCAGGCAGCATTAGTGATAGGGGGGACTACCTCATCGCCCAACAATTGTTGAATCAGGATATGCACGGTGCCTCCAAACAAAAAAAAGCCCGCAAGCTTCGCGGGCTGGAGGAGAGAGACAGTACACTGTCCGTGGCTGCTGTGCGGTCATTCAGACGTGGCGTCGGCCGAAGTTACTTGTCCGAGTGTGTCCGACGTAACCCCCTCAGGACGCGCGGTAGCCGAATCGGCGCGCATCTTCCGCGGCATAAGTGGCCACGGCCTTGTCGGCGCCACAAGTTGCCTTGAGTTTCTCGACCACTTCCGTCAATTTACGTCCCGGGATCGCACATGTCATTTCCGTGTTCGCCATGCCCGTGCGCACCCGGCTCAACATGCAGCCCACGCTCAGCGCTACCTGGCCTTGCTCTTTGGCGATCGGAATGATGTGACACTGCGGCTTGCCCTCGAAGCGAAGGTCCGGCAGGGCGTCGTGCAAGATCATCGCCTGCTTGCTGTTTAGCCGCAGAAAAACGACGTCCGGATCCATTTTGGTGTCGGCCAGTGGCCCGTAGACAACGCACTTCGGACGTTGTTTCACGACGGGAATCTTCGGAAACACTTCCGGTGTAACCCAGCATGCATCAACAAGCGCCTTGACGTCGGCGCGCTTGGCCGCCACATCGAGCGTGATGAAACCATGAGTGAGGCTGCCGACGCTGCAATTGCCGTGGTCCTCGGCGCAGGTGTGGAACGTGCGGTCCACCGCTTTCATCCAGAACACACAGCCGGCCGATACCTTGCCGGTGCGCCCGTCGGGTGTCGGCGGCGGTAAGGTGCCTTCATAGCGCGGCATACCCGGCGGATCCTCCTGTGTGAATGTGATCGCCAAGGGCAGTGTCTGTAGCGCCAGCAGATCGGTCAGTGCGCCAGCCAATGTCTTGTAATCCTGTTTCATTTCTTAGTCTCCTTTTGTGAACAGTATTCGCGAACGCTGTAACTATACCATGCGCTGAACGAGCAAGGCTCAGCCACTGATCGATCACGTACGCGATTATGATTACGATAGAAGCTGGTTATCAACCACCGCAGGGATTCGGCGGAAGGCCACCACCGCCACCGCTCCCACCCCCACCACTACTCGTACCGCCACCGTCCGAGATGGCCGGCGCACTTTCAGCGTGATAGCTCGCATATCCAAAACCCGTGGCCGGGCCTGGCAGAGTGATGACGTTCACGAGCTTGCGGCTAGCGGTATCGATCACGTCGATTGCGTTGTTGCGGATCTGATAGAACTTCTTGCCGTTCGGTGAGAACGTTCCCGAGAAGGCGCTGGGTAGGGCGACGTTCTCGTTGATGAGATAGGGCGGTGCCAGACCTTTCATATCAACGATCTGGATGCCGTCGGCGCCGACGAAGGTGAGCAGCCAGACCTCATCACTGAAGAGAATCGCGCTGGTCCCGCTGCCCTGGATACGCGCCACATTCGCCTCGCTCGTGCCGGCCCGGCCGAGCAGACCGTTCAGGATATATCTTGGCCCTGGAGGCTCAGGTGCTGGCGCGGCTGGGATCACTTTTTTAAGATATGCGCGCGTGAGATCAGGCTCCGTTCCCGAAAGCGTGTCGCCCGGAAGCGAGACATACTGGTAGTTGACGCTCGCCGCCGCGCCCCCCGTGGAGATGTAACTCACGCTCACGGTGTAGGTCGTGCCGTTGGTGAAGGCAGTCGGGCTGCCCGGAGTCTGAGTGGCAAGGTCCGGGGTCAGTACATCCTTCAAGTCCATGACGATGCGCTCGATCTCGAACACGCCCGCCGCGTTCGTCACGTCCCAGAAACTCTCGGAGTTGTCGCCTTCGTTCTCCACGTGCACGATGAATTCGTTACCGACGTTGCGGTTCATCAGCGACGCCATCCACGGTCCGGCCCGCTGGCCAGACGGGCTGCATGGAACACCGCTGGTGTTTGGAACCGGGCACGTCGGTGCCGAGCCAACGCCGCCGCGCGCAGCCGCTGCGGTCGAACGGGCAATGACCGGTACCGCCATTTGAACGACCTGAGGTGTAACCGTATTGAGCGTACTGATGTTTGCGCCCGTGATCGTGTCGCCCTGCACGTCTGGCCACCACGTCCACACTTGGCCGGCCGCGTTGCGCAGCGCGGTCGAGTCGCACGGTTCGCTGTAGGTATTCTTGTCGGTTTCGGACGTGCCGGTGGCCACGCGGTTGTAGTTCAACCGACCCGGGGCGGTGCCACCCGCGGGGGTGTAGCGCCCGCCGAAGGAGCTCACGACGTTGTTGTTCTGGTCCTTGACCTGCCCGAGGCGCGGATAGATGAAACGCACCGGATAGCCGAAAGTGGGCGAGTTGGGGTCGGTGTCCAGAAAGAAAGATTGATCGCCCATGCGCTCGGCGAACATCGTAAGCTTGCCGTCCGGGCTCGGCTCGATGCCGACCGGGGTGTAGCCCATGTTGTGAAATGGCCCCGGCACGGTGATGGCGGCGGCAAGCAGGTGCGTCTGTGTCGCCTGTGCCGTGAAGTTTGAGTCGAAGCCGCTGCGGGCGCTTTGCGCCGCGCAGAAGTCCACGGCCTGGGCTTCGGCGTAGCTCGCGCTGGTTCGATCGAAGTATGGGCGCAGCGCCGCCATTTGGGCATCCTCCGTGGTCTGGACTACCGGCGCGGTAGGCCCCAATCCGAGAAACCCGGTGACAAGACTCAAGGCATTGACGACCGCAGAGCCGATCGTGCCTTCGCGATTGCCCTGGATGGATGGCGCGACCGGCCGAGGAAGCACCTGCAGCGTCGTCGGGTCGATACCCCACACGAGCGCCCCGGCGCCCACCCAGAGCGGGCCGTCGTAAAAGGCCTGCTTGTGCGTACCGCCCGAACCGGACAAGCCCACCACGGCGGTCTTCATCACGGTATCCGTGTCGAGGTCGATACGCGCGATGCTGTCGCCCACACCGTCGTTATCCGAGTCGAAAAAGGCAAAGAGGGCGGGGGTGTTGACAGTGGATGTCGGCGTGGTCGTTGCCGATGTTGTATTCTCGCTGCCCGAGCAGGCGCCGAGCAACGTGACGGTGGCAAGTGCCGTCAGGAGCGATCTCGCCGGGCACAACGCAGAGACGGAAGGGCTCAGGCAATTCATGTCGATCTCCTCCTGCTTGGATTTTTTCTATACCAAAACTACATCTCCAAACTGCATGAATCATACCAGATCAGTTCTGCTCGCTACGCCGAAAATATGTCACGAAAGCAAGCACATACATGGTGCCACGCCAGTGCCGATTATATCGAAAACAATGCAAAAAACGCCGCTTCGCGATTGCATCGGTATTTTGCAACGGACGCCACTCGCCTGCGGGAATTGCGAGGAACATGCTTCACGGCATTACGCCGGCATTTTCCCGGTCCATGGAATTTCTTCGTTAAGGGGCTCGGTCAACTTCGGCGCCTGATGCACTGCACCGATGTTGCATACCGGTCGCGCGGCATGATCGCCGTTGTGCCTCGAGTCGCGCAAGCGAATCGGTGCGCCAGGGCGCCGACCTCCGGTTGGTGGATGGTATGCGAGCACGCCGCAAGTTGGCGCGCATGTCGCCGTGCGGACGTCGGTGGGGTAGTATCGGCGCCATGAAAAAGTTCGCGGTTTGGACGGCGGTCGGTGTTGGACTGCTGATGGCAGCGAGCGGCGCGCTTTATTTTTTTCATCTTTCCGAGAACGGGCAACGCCGACCCGCGTCCGGGCAGATTTTACCGAGTGACCCCACCGATTTATTTCTCGCCGAGCATTGGATCGACCCGTTGCCGCCGCAAGGAGCGCCGCCCGCGCAATTCTCGCCGATCGAGGCGTCACTCGCCCCCGAAGCTTGCGGGCAATGCCACGTCCAGCAATACCGCGACTGGAGCGACAGCCTGCACAGCCGCACCGTGGGACCGGGACTGTTGTGGCAGTTTCTCCTCATGGATCAACCAGCCGCCAACGGTTGCTTGCGCTGTCACGCACCGCTGGCGGAACAGAAAGCTTTGATGGCGCTCGAGCGTGGCTGGACCGGGGCGCCTTCGGCGCCACCGCCTTCATACGTTTCGGCAAACTTGCACCGCCAGGGACTTGTTTGTGCCGCCTGCCACGTGCGCGCTCATCGGCGCTTCGGTCCCCCCGCACGCACACCGACCGCCGACCGGTTGCCGCACGGTGGATTCAGTCCCAATGCCGCTTTCGAAGACAGTCGGTTTTGTGCTGTCTGTCATCAGTTCCCGGAATCGGGTACCCGCCTGAACGGAAAGCTATTGGAAAATACGTATGAGGAGTGGCGCAACAGTTTGCCCGGCCGTGCCGGACAAACCTGCCAGTCCTGCCATATGTCCGACCGCCGTCATCTCTGGCATGGTATCCACGATTCTGAGACGACAACGCGCGCCCTCACGGTGACGCTCGATCTCACCGTGCTCGACAGGGAGCGCATGCGGGTAGAAGCCAAGATCACAAACACGGGGGCCGGACACTACTTCCCTACGTATGTCGTGCCGGAGGTCGTGTTCACGCTGAAGCTGGTCGATCCCGCAGGCCGGCCGAAAGGCGAGATCGCGCGCACCATCGTCGCGCGCCGCGCAAACGTCGACCTGACGCAGGAACTATTCGATCACCGCCTCCGGAGCGGCGAAACGCGCATTCTGGGCGGGCAGTTCAGGCGCCCCTCGGGAACCGGTTGGAGCATCGAGTTGTATATGGCCGTGTCCCCCGGGGCTCACTACGAGCGATCATTTCAGTACGCCTTAAAGCAAACCGCCCGCATGACGCGTGATACGCGGCGATTGCTGCGTGAGGCATTGAGACAGGTCGAAACGGCGCGCTACCGAGTAACACTCGCGCGTACCGTCATTCACTAGGGGCATTCATTAAAGTCGCGCGCGGGCTGTGCTATTGCAAATTGCGTAGTACATGCTTTGGCGTAGGGTTCTGCAATGTCGTTCGCGAATGAATATGCATAAATTTAAGGGAAAAACAGAGTGGCATATATTATGCTACTCGCACATCGATATAGAGGTCAGGAAAACGGGATGAAGCTCACACAATTTCGATTGATTTTCGCAAGCATCGGTTTGCCTCTGATGATCATAGGCTCGACGGTGGCGAGCGCCGATTACACGACGGCGGGCGAAGGAGCTGCGACAGCAGCAACACCGGCAACCGCAGTTGCCGATGAATCCGCGCCCACACCTGCCGCCGCCGATGCAACAGAGCGGGGGGAGGCGAAACCTGGTCGCCTGCGTTTCCGTTCCGCCAACGGCACCTGCGCCTGTGATTGCGCCAAGGGCGGCTTGACTGAGGCCGAAATACGCCGGGCAGAAGAGGCGCGTGCTAATGCCAATAACTGAATGATTAATAATTTTATGTAACTAACAACAATGCTATTACATGCCTCGGTAGTGTTCTGAACACGGGGCCCGTACGACGGAGGAGGAGCGAAAAATGAATTTATCACATAGAACTAACCGCACCCCTGTTAGCAGTCTGATTCGACGAACTGCCACCGGGATCGGGGTAGTGGCGTTAATGACGTTGGCCATGGTTTCGTGGTCTGTGTTCGTCGATATGCCCGGGCCCGCCGCCGGGACAGTGACCGCGCCGGCAGTTCCTGCCCGCGATTCCGTAACCGCTTGGGGCACCGAGGCGTTGGAGACGTCGCCTTCGCACGTGCCGGCATGGTCCCCGATTCCCGTCGCCAACGCCTGTGGGCTCGGCACCTCTTCCTGCTTCAAGTGCCACAACGGCCAACGTGCCGCGGCTCCGAAGATGGATAAGGACAAAGGTCTGTGGCACGTGCAGCACAAGCACGTCAACGACGACTGCGTCGGCTGCCACGCGGGTAATCCGAGGATCATCAAGAAAGAACTGGCCCATGCGGATCTTGTCGCCAATCCTCGCACCACACCTGCGCGCTGCGCGGCATGCCATAAGTCGGAAGATACGGCGGCATTGTTGAAGCCGTATCAGAATGCGAAGTAATTGATTTCGAATAACTCAATACCAACACTGGGGGAGTCCATCATGTCGAACTACCAGAGGAACACGCCCCATATCCCGCTTCGCATCAGGCTGCTGGGCGCTCTTTTTATTGCGATGGTTCCCGCGGCGACGCTGGCCGGACCGACCATTCCTTTCGGCGAGCAAGGATTCGTCACGATCAATTACGGACTTCAGATATGGACCCAATATCGCGGCTATACCTCGGCGACTAATGAGGCAAGTTACTACGATACGTTCCTGCGCCGCAATCGACTGCTGTTCGCCGGCCAGTACAACGACTACGTGGGTTTCTATGTCCAGCTCGAGGCCGCCAACGACAACAAGCTGGGTAACGCCGACAAGCCGATCTCCTATCGCGATGCCTACGTCACGTTCGACTATACGGACTCGCTGCGCTTCATCGGTGGCCGGTTCAAGAACACCTTCTCGCGCGAGAATCTCGAGGCATGTTTGGAGCCGCTGACGATTGACCGCGCCGAGGTTATTTCCTACACGCCCTTCGGCGCGGACGGAGGCGGTACGCGCGACACCGGGTGGGCCATGTGGGGTAATCTCGCCAACGCAAAAGTTCAGTACCGCTTTATGGTCGCGGACGGCCGCCAGGGCGATGACGTGGCGAAATCCACCCCGCGGCTGACGGCCCGCGTGCATTGGTCGCTGCTCGATCCCGAGACCGACTACGGCTATCTCGGCACCTATCTCGGCACGCGCAAGGTGTTGACGTTCGGGCTCGCCTACGATTACCAGGCGGATGTCGCCTTCGCCAACTTCCCGGCGCGCACCGATTCCGTGGACTACAAGGCCTGGACGGCCGACGTGTTCTACGAGTACCCGACGAAGAGCGGCACCTATACCTTCTCATCCGCCTACTTCGACTACGACACGCAGGACGCCATCAACGCCAATCCCGACCCCAATTTCCCGGTGACCGCCCAGCTCAAAGCCTCCTACGTCAAAGGCGGTTATCTTTTGCCGAGAAAGGTCGGGATAGGCCGGTTGCAGCCCTATTTCCGCTACGAGAAGTCGGATTACGGAATCAATTCCGGTTTCTTCGACCAGAACTGGAAGGGCTTGGGCTTCAATTACTACATCGACGGCCAGAACCTCAAGATCACGTTCGAGTTCGACAAAATCGAATTCGACGAGCCGGACCCGACCAACGCCTCGCTGCAGGACTACAACCAGGCAACGTTCGCGTTTCAGCTTATTTTCTAGCGGTACGGCGAACGCCAGCACCTTCAACGGCGGGGCGCGGATTTCTCGTCTGCCGTGGCCGGGTGTATGATCAATGGCCGGTCGTTATACGTTTAAGCCTTCATGCGCCTGACCTTTCTGAGCAGCCCGAGTAGGGAAGCGATAGCGATCAAAGCGGAAACGCTGACTCGTGAGACTTGGCCGATGCCGCACGTAGGTCGATCTTCGGCCATGCGGTGGATACGGGTGCTCGCCGGCACGCTGTTGCTAGTGATAGCAGGGTTCGTGTATCACGTCCTTACACGAGGCGCAGCCGTGCAGCTCCACATCGGTATCCTGCTCGCGGGCATGCTCGTGGCCGCGCTCGCTGCCCTGTTTTACGTGCACCTCGCGTATCGCAAAGCGATGCGCGCCATGCACGAGGGCATTCTGCGCGCCCAAGAGGGTACTCTGCGTCCCGTTTCCGTCTCCCGATTCCCTGATCGCTTTCTGCGTCACCTCGTAGCGGACCACAACCTTCTGATGTCGAGCCTCGGCTCCACCTTCGCCGAGATGGAGCAATGCCAGTACCAAGTCATCTGCGAACGTAACCGCAATGAGGCGATCCTGCGCAGCCTTCCCGGCGCGCTGGTTTGCGTGGATGGAGAACTGCGGATAAATCTCTCCAATCACGAGGCCGAAGAGCTCTTCGGCCTGTCGCACGACGTCCTGCACGGTCAGAATTTGTTTGACTTGTTCGCGCTCGATGAATCGAGCCGGGAAATCCTGCGCGACGCCTTTCTTTACGAGCGGCCGATCGTCAACAAGGAAATCCTGCTGCACGTCGGTGGAGAAGCGCGCTACTTTGCGCTGAACCTCTCGTTCTTTCGCTCGGACAACCTCAACGAGACCGGTGCCGTCGTCAGTATATTGGACATTTCAGAATACAAGCACCTGCAGGAACATATCTATACGATGGAGAAGCTCGCGGCGATGGGACAGCTTGCGGCGGGTGTGGCGCACGAACTCAATACCCCGCTCGGCAATATCATCGGTTACGCCCAGCTGATAGACGACGCGCGCGTGGGTACGGATCAGGTCGAGCGATATACACAGATCATTTCGCACGAGGCGAGGCGCTGCGCGCGCATCGTGGAGGATCTGCTGAACTACGCACGCCGCGATCACTGCCAGATGGAGATCTGTGAGCTGAACACCGTCGTCAAGGACGTAGTCGACACCATCATTTTTTGTCAGGGTAAGCGCTACGAGGTCGACGTATCGTTTGACCCGGGGCCGGAGCTTCCGGTCAAGGCTTCGCCGGGGCAGCTCGACATTGTGCTCGTTAATCTGCTGCTGAACGCTATCCAGGCCACGGCCGGCGGCCAGAATCCGCGCGTGGTGGTGAGCGTCCGGACGCAGGGGGGACACCAGGCCGCCGTGTTTGTGGAGGATAACGGACCCGGCGTGGCTCCCGAACTGCGCCGACGCATTTTCGATCCCTTTTTCACCACGAAAGAAGTTGGCAAGGGCACCGGGCTCGGACTCGCGATCAGCCAGTCGATCGTCACCAAGCTTGGGGGCAGCATACAATGTGATTCCACGTTCCAAGGGGGCGCACGGTTCGTGCTGACTTTGCCCCATGCGCAATCCAGGGAGTCGATGAACCATGGCGGCTGAGATTCGGGAGTCGACGCTCGACGGGCGTCCGGAAGAACGGCCCGTCATCCTGTTGGTCGAAGACGACGCGAACATGCGCCAGCTCGTGGCTAGCATACTCGCGACACTGCCGGCGAGAGTGATCAGCGCCAAAAGTGCGCAGGATGCCTTGGCGATACTGGAGGACACCGAAATCGCGGTGGTCGTGACCGACCTGCGCATGCCGGGCGTGGACGGCATGGAGGTGCTCCGGTTTGCGAAGCAGTGCACTCCGTCCACTTTGGTGGTGTTGATCACGGGCTATGCAACAGTGGAGTCGGCTGTCGAAGCCCTCAAGAACGGCGCCTACGATTACCTGCGCAAGCCCTTCGAATCCGACGAGCTGCGTCACATTGTCGAACGGGCACTGGAACATTATCTGCTTTCGCGCGAGAACCTCCGGCTGCGCGTAGCCAACCGGATTTATTACGAAGAAGGCTACGGCCTGATCGGCCGTACCACGGCCATGGAAAACGTTCGCCGCCTGATCGATGCCTCGACGGCCTATGACTGCTGCGTGCTGATTACCGGAGAGAGCGGCAGCGGCAAGGAGCTGGTCGCGCGTCAAATCCACTCGCAGAGCCGCCGCAAAGACAACCGCTTCATCGCGATCAACTGCGCGGCGATACCGGAAAACATCATCGAGAGCGAGTTGTTCGGTTACCAGAAAGGCGCCTTCACCGGCGCCGACCGGGCCAAGCCCGGTTTGTTCGAAACGGCGCACGGCGGGACATTGTTCCTCGACGAAATCAATAATGCGCCACCGCCCCTGCAGGCGAAGCTGCTGCGCGTGCTGCAGGATGGAAGCTTCTATCGGCTGGGCGATACCGAACCGCGTGCGACCGATGCGCGCGTGCTGGTCGCCAGCAATCGTAACCTGCCCGAGCTGATCGAGCGCGGGCAGTTCCGCGAGGATCTCTACTATCGGCTCAAGGTCATCGAAATCAACGTGCCGCCATTGCGCGAGCGCCGTGACGATATTCCGATGCTGACCAATTATTTCGTCAACCGGGTCACGACACAGCTGGGCAAGAAGGTGAAGGGCGTGACGACGCAGGTCTTGCAGGCGTTCATGCGGTACGAGTGGCCGGGCAACGTGCGGGAACTCGAGAACCTCATCAAACGCATGATCATCCTGACCGAAACCGATATGCTGGACGTGGATGTGCTGCCGCCGGAGCTGTTAAAGGCTCCGGAGGGCCTGAGCCGCGCGCTCGATCACCTGACTCCGCAGAGTCTTGAGGAAATCGAGGCCTACTTCATCGCCAAGACGCTGCGCGAAACCAAGGGCAACCGGGGACTCGCCGCCGAAATACTCGGCATTGACAAGTCCACCTTGTGGCGCAAGATCAAGCGTTACCGGCTGGACGAATGAACACCGCGCCGACGCGATGTCGCGGAGGGTGGTGGGTCGTGGCGGCGGTTCTGCTTTGCACTTCGGCGCCGGCCTGGCCGGCCGGTGGGGTCGCGGCGGAACGTGCGTGGATCGAGCGCGCCGAGGCCTTGGTGGCGGCGGCCAAGGGCCCTGCCAATGCCGCGGGATTCCGGCAGGACGTGGAGGTGCAACGCGAACGCTTACGTGAGATCGTCCGCCAAGAGGGTTCGCAACCAACGCCGGAGCGCCGGCAGCTGCACGTGTCCATGATTCTGCTGAACGCTCTGCTCAAATCCGCCTCCGATTGCCATCAGGGCGGACGCCTCGTATGTCCAGCCCAGTTGCTCCGGCAACTGGACGCGCAGGTCATGCTGGTACAGAGGCAGCTCAAGGCGGTACAAGGTTAACGGCGAACGCAGGCCGAAGGAGGAGCAATGAGCAATGCACTCGCGCAGATGGCGTCCGTTTCCGCCGGTATCGTGCTCGAAGCCGGTTTCTGGATCGTCCTGAGCCTCTTCGTCGGCGGTTTGATCCACGAGTTCCTGCCGACCGCGCGCTTGCGTGATGCCATGCACAGGTCAGGAGCGTTCGGCGTGCTCGGCGCGGTTGGACTGGGCGCGCTTCTGCCGATCTGCAGTTGCGGCGTGATTCCCCTTGCGGTGAGCTTTTACCTCAGCCGCGTACGCCTGGCGGCCGTAATAGCCTTCGCGGTCGCGACCCCCGTGATCAACCCTGCGGCCGTGATCCTGTCCTATGCGTTGCTTGGGCCGCAGCTTACGCTGGCGTACGTGGTCTTCGGCGTGGTGGCCCCGTTTCTGATCGGATATTTCGTCGAGCAGGGCGGTGCAACGCGTATGACGCCGGTTGCCGTACGTCTCGAAGCGTGTTGCGCCTCGGGCGCCTGTCATGCGGCACAGCCGGCCGACACACCACGCGCCGCGCAGCGCTTCGGTCGCGCGCTGCGCTGGGGTTTCGCGGAGCTCGGCCCCACGCTCGGGCTCTACATCGGCGTCGGCGTGATCCTTGCCGCCGTGCTCACCGTGGCGCTGCCGGCTGACTGGATCGGCCATTACCTCGGGGCATCGGCGCCATTCACCTCGCTGCTCCTCGTCGCGCTCTTCGGTGCGAGCATTTACGTATGCGCTGTCGCTCATATTCCGCTCGTTGCCGCGCTGCTCGCTTCCGGGGCCGGGCCCGGCGCCGCGATCGTTTTTCTGGTGACCGGGGCCGCCACCAACCTTCCAGAGTTTTTCGCGCTGCAACGCGTGCTCGGTACGCGCGCCGTGCTGCGCTATGTGGGCGGGCTCATTGGCCTGTCGCTGTTGGCCGGGACACTGGTCAACTTCTGGCTCGATGGGTATCGACCGATGGTGGATCCCATGCGCAGTCTGGACTGGAGCGATCTCGCCGCGCGGTTGACACCGGTGATCCCGGAGCCGGTTGCCGTCATGAGCGCGTTGGCCGTCGCTGGGCTGATCGCCTGGGGGTTCGCGAGATGGGTTTACCAGATTCCGCGCCGACTCAAGACGGCGCACTCGGTTGACGGTTAGCAGACTGGAAACTGAATTGGTGTCCTATCGAGTCCGGGTCGACTAACAGGAGGTTTGTTTCATGCGCCGCCGCGCGCGAGCGGTACCCGCGGTAGCAGTCCAGAGTCGTACCGCCGCCTTCTGCTACTGCACGTGAAATTTCTTGAGGCGAGGACGGAGAGCCGGCCTGGGGAAATGGCGGACAACGACTGGTTTATTGCAAAAAACAATTGCGGGGTGATCCGTGCTCGGCATATTGCGATTTATCGCCGTGATTCAGTGAGCAACAGGATCGCGCGCGGCCTAAAACCAGTGAAAAATTAAGATTCGGGGTCCAGGCATGATATTTGCTCCCTGTTCCCTCACAATGGCTGATAAGCGTCAATACGAACGGAGAATGGGTAATGGTCAAGGTACTGACGATAAGGAAGTCCGGCTTTTTGGGCGTCCTTGAACCCGGTGGTCTCGCCGAGTTGCTGGGCCTGTGGACATCGGCGCCGGTCAATCAGACGAGCGAGGTGGCGGAGGAGTGGGTCGAGATAGTTGGCTACGGGTGCCTGTACGTTGCGTTGTCCTTGAATTTTGTCGGCGATACGTGTCTCCGTACCAATCTTCTGACTAAACGGGCGCTAGCTGATGCCGCGGATGGAGACGTCATCGAAGTCATCACCGATAACCTGAGCTCCGTTGAAACCATTCCTTTCATGTCGCCGAACTACAACGGTGTGCACCTCGCCACCTGTCAGGACGCGCAGTGCTGGAAGATCTACGTGCAGAAAAAACACTGTAGCCATCCGCACGGCGGAGGATGTACACGATGGGTGACGTGACGAATAACTCGGTTTCGGTGCAGGCGATCGAAACCGCTGCGGGCGAAGGCCACAATATCCTGCGTGCGTATCTGGTGCTCGGATTCTTCGTCGTGGTGTCGCTGTGGACATTTTCTATTGATACGCGTTACATCTACCTCTCCGCGTACCTGTGGTTCGGCTTCATCTACGGCATGGCGCTGCAGTATGGCCGCTTCTGCATGGCCTCGGCGATCCGCGACCTGTTCGCGGTCGGCGTGCCGCGCATGGCGGTTGGTATCATGATCGCGATCGTGCTATTCAGCCTGGTATCAGCTTACGTCACGGCCGTCGGCAAGAGCACCTTCCACGCCTCGCCGATCGGCCTCTACTCCGTTATCGGTGGCCTAGTCTTTGGCGTCGGCATGGTGTTTACCGGCGGCTGTGCGTCTGGTTCTCTCTATAAGACTGGTGAAGGCAGTATCGCGGCGCTGCTGGTGGTTCTGTCACTCAGTTTCACTCAGGCAATCTTCGTCGATCTGGGCGGATGGCTCAATCATCTCGTGCCGGCAGCATGGACGGTTTCGGCGGCGGCCAAGAACCTGCCGGCGGTGCTGACGCCGACGGACGGCTGGTACGACCAGTTTATCGCGGGCTACATTTGGGACCTGCCGGCCAGGACACTCGGCGAGCTGACGCGTTTCTCGAATCCGTTCGCTGCGGCGTTTATCGGCAATGCTCTGATCAATTCCTTCCTGCCGGCGGTAGTAATCCTGGCGCTGATATACGCGCGCTGGTACCGCAAGGGCTACCTGCGCGACAAGTCGATCGTCTACCGCGGCTGGAGCACCGAGTTCGCCGGTTACTGGAGCATGATCACGGCTTCGCGGCGCACTGCCGTTGCCGGCCTGATCCTGGGCGTAGCTGCCGGGCTGCAAATGTGGGTGATGCAGGGCCTGCAGCAGCATTTCGACATCCTCAACGTGGGTGAACTGCTCAAGGCCATGGGTCATACCAGCGGTCTGAGCATACAGGATACCGTCTTCGACCCGGGCTACTTCTACATCACCACTCAGGAAGCGCAGGGCGCGGCGTGGGTCCTCGACAAGTTTGGGGTCAACGAGATGGGCAACATCTTTTTCGGGCTCGACAATGGTCTGCCGAACCCGGTGCTCAACCCGGTGCTGTGGATGTCCTTCGCACTGATCGGAGGTTCCGCAGTGATGGCGCTACTCAACAACGAATTCAAGCTCAAGTGGCCGTCCGCCGAGATTGCCTTATGGGCCGTGTTCGGGGGGATACTCATGGGGCTCGGCGCGCGCATCGGACTCGGCTGTAACATCGGTGCGTTCTTCGCGACGGTCACCAACGGCGACCCTTCGGGTTGGTTGTTTGGCTTGGGGATGACGGCGGGCGGCTACATCGGCGTTAAATTTTTCAACTGGTGGATCGAGCGGCAGATGGCCAAGGAAGTGGCGGGGCTTGAGCTTTGATGGCGTTCGGCAAATTTAGGTCATCACGGGGAGAATGTGACTCATGGCGGTAAAATTTGAGAAGGTCAGTGACGGTACTTACATGCTTGATGTCCAGGGCTACGTTTGCCCGCATCCTCAGCTGTACACCAAGAAGGCCATGGAAAAGCTGAAACAGGGCGAGGTCCTGGAACTGGTGTTCGACAATCCTTCCTCCGGTGAATCCATCCTAGCCATGTGTCAGACGGACGGCAACGAGATCGTCGAGCAGACGCGGCAGGCCGGCCACGCAATGCGTTGGCGCATCCGCAAGGGTTAAGAGCGGACTGAAAGGTGTATCCATGAAAACGAGTTTGTGGATCGTCATCGTAGTGGTGGTGTTTTTTGTCGGATTCCTGGTTGGTTATTCGCTCTCCCCGGCGAGCCGCCCGATGCCTGCCGGCGCGCCCAGCGCCACTGATAAGGTTCAGTGAGCATTGAATTCACACAACGGAAAAGAAGCAGCCGTGTATCTGGGAATCGTGGCCACGAATGAATCGGTCGAAGACTACTTGGTGGGCCTGGCGCGCGCGGCTGTTGCGCGCGGGTGGCGATGCCGATGCTTCCTGACCGACAGCGGCGTGAAGCTGCTGCGCTCGGCGCTTCTGCTTGATCTTGCGCGTACCGGAAGGCTGCGGGTTGACGTTTGCGAGCACAGCTGGGAGATATACGGCGGCGGCGCTGCGCCGGATGGCGTAGCGATGACGGGCCAGATCAAGAATGCCGAACTGGCCCATGAGTGCGACAAGGTGATCGTACTCTAACTCGCCATGAAGAAAAACATTCTCGTTATCGCCAAACATAACAAGGTTGAGGCGCTGCGGGTGGCCGCCGGTCTTACGTTGATGGACGATATAGTGAAGGTCGCGGTACTTGGTGGACTCGATGATTCTCCGCCGGTACGGGAACAGCTCGAAGCCCTGGACTTCGGCGAAGTACCGCGCGAGATGTTCGACGACTCCACTCAGGTGACCGAAACCCTCGCGCGAGACATGCTCAGCGCCGACGTTGTGTACGTGATATGAATACGACCCGGCACGTTCTCATTCTCTACCTTGGCAGTGACATGCCCGCCGGACTAATGGAGATGGCCGCCATGCTCAGACGCCTCGACGCGATCGTGAGCGTACGGATGTGCGACGGGCACTATGATGAGATTCTAAATGTTGTGACGGCTGCCGACACCGTGATCTGCTGGCGCTAAGACGCATTCCTTTAACGAGTTGTTCAGAAGTTCACTTTCTTCGCTCCGCTATCCCGCTCCGCTCGACAAATTCGCCGGGAGCGAATTTGGACGACTGAAGGTCGCCCGCAGGGAGCGCGCCATGGATGGCGCGCATCAAAGCCCGGGGTTCGCCTTGCGTGCTGCGCGGTCCTGCTACGCACGCAAGGCCCGGGCGCACATCCTTGTGCGCCCGCTCGCCGGGGCCTTTGTCCACTGGACAAAGGACTTAATTCGCTTCACCCTGCACGGCCCACCATATCCGGGTAAACTGTCATTCATTGACGTCATGACGATGAATCCTGACAACTCTCCCGCACCGCCTCTGGAGACGAAAAGCCAGCGCATGTTTTTCGCACTGTGGCCGTCGCTTGAACTGAGTCGCGAGCTGTACAGCGTTGCCGGCAGGGTTCTGGAGGGCGACGCGCGACGCGTGCTGCCGGAGAACATTCATCTGACGCTGGCGTTTCTCGGTTCGGTGAAAGCGCCATTCCGGCAATGCGCCGAACAGGTCGCCGCGACGATTCGAGGCGGCTCGTTTACGCTGACGCTGGAGCAGATCGGCTGCTGGCCGAAGCCAGGCATCCTGTGGATAGGGCCCCGGCATACGCCCGAGCCCTTGTCGCGACTGGTGCGGGAATTGAATGCCGGGCTGGTTGCCTGCGGTTATGCGCCCGAAGAGCGATCTTATGCGGCGCATCTCACCTTGGCGCGCAAGCTGCACCGGTGTAATAGAAATCTTCTGATTGACCCGCTGATTTGGGAGGTGCGCCGATTCTGCCTCGTGCAATCGTACACACACGCCGAAGGCGCGCGCTATGAGACAGTCCGTTCCTGGGAGCTTAATTCGTCGGAGCCGTGAGTACGCGCCCTTGGGACGGAAGTTTTGTGTAGAGCAGGGCGCGCATGGTCAGCAGGTTTGCCAGCGTGCCCTCGTGAACATGTATTCTGAGTGCGTTTTTTCCTTTGCGTTCGGCCATGCATTCGCGTCGACGCAGATCCTCGGTGCGGAGGATGGGATCGGTATAGGAATAATAGGCCACCCGTTCTCGGCGCCGGATGAGTTCGAGCGTGATCGTATGGCTGCGCAAGTCGCCGCGCGTCCCGATGACCAGCGCCAATTCGCCGCGTTTGGCGATAAGATAACTGAAGTAATTGGTATTGCTTACGGCGCAGATCAACCGGGCGATATCTTGCCGTACCATTTCCAGCAAGTCGGCACGCTTTTCTTCATGCTGGCATTTCCCCCGCGCACGGCCGTCTCTGAGCTGGGCGGCGATTTCATCGGGTGAAAAAAAGCCGGTCATACTGTGCTCACTTGGCCGTGTTCTGCCTTACCAGCGCGCATAAAGTCGACCGTTCTCAAGCTTGGATTCAAAACGCTTCAAAGGACGATTTCCTTTTTCCACGCACGCGCCAGTTTTAATGTCGAATGCCCAGTGGTGCTTGGGGCAGGTCAAACGAAAACCTTCCAATGCGAGATGCGGGATGTTGGTGACCTGATGCGGACAACGGCTGTCGTATATGTGGAACTCGCCGTTGGCGCGGTACACGAAAAGGCTGCGCCCATCGCTGTCGCAGTAGGTGATTTTGCCGTCAGGAACCTGATCCGCCGGCCTGACTTCATGCCAGCGTTTTTCCTTGCCGAGGTTCTCGGCGCGGAATTCGGGAATGTCCATGTCGATCAGGATATCGATGGCCCACACAATCTTGGCAAGCCCGAGCGCGGGAAAGGCGTGCAGGATGGCGTCAAGAATTTCACTGGGAGTAGCTCCGGCATCGAGTGCGCGCGGCAGGTACTGGCGAAGTCCCTTTTCGGTCTGCGTTGCAATCTTGGTGATGACGGTAATCAGCATCCGTGTCTTCGGATCGAGCGACTTCCCCGTTTCCTTGAGAAACTTGAAATAGGACGTCATCGCGTCTGGTCGGGTCTTGACCAGATAATCCAGGGCATCGCTCATTGCGGAAATTCTCCTGTTGTTGAGGCGGCATGGTGATCGCACGCTGCCGGTTGGCCTGTATTATGCGCAGCCGTTGTCATCTGCACCAGCAATCCAAAAGAGATAACCCGGGTGGCATTGTTCCGCGGAAGACCCGTGACAAAGGAAACCTCAACCACCCAGGGGGATATATTTGGTCGGCAATACGCCGTGCGCGCCCGGGGGGAGGACCTTGCGGATCTCCAATTCCCGGCCGGGCCCCGCGTGTTCCTGATGCATCAGGTCGATGACCTTGGCGGGGGTAAAGGGGGACTTGTCAGGATTGAGAACCATGGCCACCCTGGGTTTCAGGCGGCGCGTGCGATTGACGGAGATCACCACCCCGATGGCGCCGGTGCTGAGTTCGACGACGCTGCCGATGGGATAAATGCCCATACACTGGATGAACTGCTCGACCAGCACCGGCTGAAAATCGCGGCCGCGCCATGAGTACATTTTTTTCAGGGCATCGTGCGCCGACATGCCGGCGTGATACGAACGGTCCGACGTGATGGCGTCATAACAGTCGACGATGGCGCCGACGGAACCGAAGAGTCCGATGTCTTCTCCCTTGGCGCCGATGGCGTAGCCGCCACCCGCATAGCGTTCGTGATGGAACCGGGCGACGTCAATCGCAACGGAGGGAATGCCGTGGGTTTGTTCGAGAATATCGACGCCGCAGGGGACGTGACTTTTCATGAGCGTGAATTCTTCGTCCGTCAGTTTGCCCGGTTTGTTGATGATATCGTTCGGAACTTTCATTTTGCCGACGTCATGCAGCAGCGCGCCGAGCCCGAGCAGGTTCAGCTCTTCGTCCGTTAGGTCCAGATGGCGACCGAAGGCGAGCGCCAGCACGCACACACGCAAACTATGGAGCGCGGTGTATTCATCCTTGTTCTTGAGCTGGTTGAGGCACATGAGCGCATCCGGGTTGCGGATGACGCTATCGACCATGTCGGCAACGACTTTTTTTGCGCCGCTGGTGTCGATGCTGCGGCCGAGACGCACGTCTTCCATGATGTCATAGACCGCCTCGCGGGTCTTGGTCACGACGATTTTGGCTTGGCCGATTTCCTCGTCGAGTGTTGTTAAATCCTGATACCGCGGTGCGTGGCGATGCCACGGTGCGAAATTCTCCACTACCTTTTCGAGATGGATGACGCGATCCTTGGAATCGTCCCCGGTCGTCAAAGCCGTGAATGACGTTACCGCGACACGCCGTGGCTTCGGGGAGACATCGGAACCTTCATCGGTGTCGATGAAGACGTGCTTGCAGTGCTGCTTGAGCTGCTCGATCTCCTCATCCGACGTGATCTCGAAACCCTGAAACAGGAACGGCGTATCGCGCCAATTCCGGTCCAGCTCGGAGACGTACATGCCCGGGCGCAGGTCCTCGACGGGAATCTTCTTCTTCATAATGCTAAAGATAGCAGCAAGAAACGCGCCAAAATGGCGCGAATTCAGGGGGTGGGAGCAAAAAACGGGTCAGGTTTTCTGCTTGTTTTCAAGCAGTTTATAGATTATCGGAGTGAGGATGATTTCCATGGCAAAGCCCATCTTGGCGCCAGGCACGACGATGTTATTGGGGCGGGACATGAACGAGTCGTGGATCATGCTTAAAAAGTAGGGGAAATCGACATTCTTCGGGTCGCGGAAACGGATCACAACCAGGCTTTCATCCGGCGTGGGAATGTCGCGAGCGATGAAGGGGTTGGAGGTGTCCACGATCGGCACGCGCTGGAAGTCGATGTGGGAGCGCGAGAACTGCGGAGTGATGTAATGCACGTAGTCGTACATGCGCCGCAGAATGGTATCGACCACGGCCTCGGCGGAGTAACCGCGCTGGGCGGTATCGCGCTGAATCTTCTGGATCCATTCGAGGTTGACGATCGGCACCACGCCGACCAACAGATCCACCCACTTGGAGACATCCACGCCGGCCTTGGCGTCCACGACGCCGCCGTGCAGGCCTTCATAGAACATGAGATCAGTGCCGGACGGAATATCTTCCCAAGGAGTGAACTCGCCGGCCTTGAACGCCGTGCCAAGCCGTTTGTTGTGTTCGGCGGCTTCTTCTTCGTTGTGCAGGTAGTAGCGTTTCTTGCCCGTGCCGGTTTCGCCGTAGGTCTTGAACTGTTTTTCCAGCTCATCGAAAATGTTGGCCTCGGGGCCGAAATGGCTGAAGTTGCGGTTGCCGCTGGCTTCGGCCTTTTTCATCGCCTCGCGCATCTCGGCGCGGTTGTAACGGTGGAAGCTGTCTCCTTCCACGACCGCAGCGTTGATCTGCGCCCGCCGAAAAATATGCTCGAAAGCAACCTTGACGGTGGAGGTACCGGCGCCGCTCGAGCCCGTGACAGAGATGAGTGGGTGCTTCTTGGACATCGAATGAGTTCCTTCAGGCCACTGAAAGCGGGACATTCTACCTCAGGGAGAGATATTTTCGCTATTGACCCGGCATAGAGGTTCATAAATGAAGGCGGCCATAGGTATTGCCCGATATCCGTTACGGACATGCCGGGTCAATAGCGGATACCACTCGCCGTGGGGCGCGGTACCCGTCCCACGTCAAGCAGCATATCCGGGATTGCCGGAAGCGCCTTTGAGCCGGGGAATATAGGGCTTGCCGATGCGGACGGTTTTCGCCGCACGCAGATAATCGGCCACCAGATCCCAGACGGGTTTGCCGGGCTCGATCGGTTGGACACTGGCCCAGCCGGCGACTTTGTATTTTTTCACGGCACTGAGCGGCTTACCTTTTATCGTCACGTTCTGGATGCGGCGGCCGCGCTGCTGGGCGAGATCGAGCGTGTACTGCAGTCCCCCGACACGCACCATGTCCCCACCCTGCTGATAGTAAGGATCTGGGTGATACAGGTTGTCGGCAACGTCCTCCATGATCACCTTGATCTGCTCGCCGGTCAGTTGGTTCACGGTGGCGGTCGCATAGGTGATGGCGGTCTGGTCCATGAGGTTGTCCATGGTGATCGCATCTCCCGGCAGCAGCGTGGTGCCCCAGCGGAAGCCGGGTGAGAACGCCATGTCCGCGCCCTGAACCGCGAGCAGAGCGTCCACGATGAGCTGGTCGAAGCTACCGCTGAAGTTGCCGCGACGATAAAGCAGTCCCTCGGTCACCGCGAGTTTCTCGCTGAGCTTGTTCTGGAACGGCGCTCGCACCTTTTCAATGTAAGCGGTCATCTCCTGGTCGGGTGCAAGCAGGTTGGCGAACACCGGCAACAGCTTGTAGCGGTAGCCGTGCAGCTTGCCGTCCTTCACGTCGAGATCGAGCAACGACAGGAACTTCCCGTTGGAGCCGGAGTTGATGACGAGCGTTTGGCCACCGCGGTTCTTGACGACGCTGGGCGCGGGCACGGCGTCATGCGTGTGTCCGCCGAGGATGGCATCGATACCGCTCACGCGGCTCGCCATCTTGAGGTCCACATCCATGCCGTTGTGCGACAGCACCACGACCAACTGCGCGCCCTTGCCACGCACCTCGTCCACCATTTTCTGCATGTGATCGTCGTTGATGCCAAAGGTCCAATCAGGGATGAGATATCGCGGATTGGCGATCGGCGTGTACGGGAATGCCTGACCGATGATCGCGACCGGCACCTTGTTGATCTCGCGGATGACGTAGGGCTTGAAGATCAGATCGCCCCAAGTGGCGTCGTTGACGTTCTGCGCCAGGAAATCGATATGCCCCTTCAGATCGTTTTCGACAATCTGTTTCACGCGTTCGGCACCGTAGGTGAATTCCCAGTGGGCAGTCATGATGTCAACGCCGAGCAGCTTTTGTGCATCGACCATGTCCTGTCCTTTGGTCCACAGCGAGGTGGCCGATCCCTGCCAGGTGTCGCCACCGTCCAGTAACAGCGTACGGTCCGGACGGCTGGCGCGAAGGTTTTTCACCAGCGTGGCAAGATGGGCGAAGCCACCGACCTTGCCGTAGCGGCGCGCCGCATTTTCAAAATCGAGGTAAGTAAAAGCGTGCGCCTCGATGGAGCCCGGTTCAATCTTGAAATACTTGAGAAGTGCCTCACCTACCAGATGCGGAGGTTTCCCCCGGCTGTCACTGACACCAATATTGATGTTCGGTTCTCGAAAATAAATCGGACGAAGTTGCGCATGGCAATCGGTCATGTGCAGCAGTGTGACGTTGCCGAACGGCGGCACCTCATAGAAGCCGCCTGTCTTTCTATCATCTGCCAGTGCCTTGCGGCGATTAATGCCGTCGTCCAGAACAAGGCCGGCGGCGGCCCCCATGGCGAGCATCTGCAGGAATTCACGTCGGGAAAGGCTCATGGTCAGTTTTGTCTCAAGGAGTGCAAACCAGGGAAAATTTTACATGGACAACTCAGGATCATGCTACCGTCTCTGGATAAGACGCGCGGAATAAGCTGCGTATTCCGTGGAAAAGAAAAAACCCGGCGTTTTTGGCGCCGGGTTTCAATCTGAATATTGGATGACTTTACTTGGCCTAGTTACGCATGGCCGGCGCCGTGAGAGGCAGACCGCTGCTCATGTAGGTTTCATAGAGCTGAAGGTTATTGTAAATCTCGCTGCCGTGCTTGAAAGGCTTGGCGCGCACCTGCGAATTACAGGTCTTGTAGCGCTGGTGAATGGTTTCCAGACGACCCCATTCCAGACGCTGGGCCGGCCATGCCGTGGTGTGACCGAGCGCGGCGCTGAGCGGCTGATTGCCGCCGAAGTTCTTGCCCGCCAGATCCATGTGACAGTTGGAGCACGCAAAGTTGAGCTGACCGCGTCGCTGCCACCAGAACTTCTTGCCCTCTTCGTAGGCTTTGACGGCGCCGGGGCTGGAGAGATCGATCTTGATACGCTGTCCTGCTGAAAGCGAGTAGAAATACGCAGTCAGCTGGGCCAACTTGACGCGCGTCGTCTGGTCCTTATCGAGATCGGTGAATTCGGGTTCACCATTTTTCTTCAGGCAATCGTTCAGATCCATCTCCGCGGTGCGGACCTTCTGACTGGCTTCATCCCAATAGGGGTAGCCCTGGGCGATGTTTTTGCCTCCATTCTTGAAGCAGCTGGCGAAGGTCTTGCCGTTCTTGAACGGCGTTTCCCATCTTTTTTTGCCGTCCGCCACTCCCAGCTCGAACGGAGGGAATTCGTTTAACAACTTCCATTGATCACGGTACTCCTGCATGTCCGGCAGGGCATAGAGACCGTTGGCGTACTCATCGAACGGGACCGTAGGAAATTTCTTTTTGAAAAATTCCCTCAAATTATTGAGATCAGCAGCCGGGTCGGCAACGGCCGCTGATGTTGTTCCAGCAATCACGCCCAGCACTGCCAGAATCAGTAATATTTTTTTCATCGCGGGTTCTCCTTTGGTGTATTCACGGACCGCATTAAGCGGCTCACTCTATCAGCCGATAGTAGCTTCCCCACTACCGTTTTCTCCCTTGTTGTCGCTCCAGGTGACCTTGAGCTTGTCGCCGGCTTTGGCGCCCTTGAGCTTGATACCGACCAGCGGATCTGTTGAAACCGCCGGGCCGAGATCGGCATTGGCCACTTCCTTGCCATTCAGCGCAAAGGTCATTTTCTCGATAAAGTGTGCAGGAATCTTCTTATCCTTGTCTTTGGGATCCGGACGCAAGCCGCTTTCCATCGGATGACTCACCAGCACCAGAACGTCTGTGTCGCCGCCCTGGGTCTTGGTCCGTATTTTCGTCTGTCTATCTGCCATGTTATGTTCCTCAACAATATTCGTTCAATGACGTCACAGGGCTAGCCCCCGCAACCGCCCGCCGTGACCTTGATGTTCTGCTTGGCCATGTAGAGCTTGCCGCCGGATTTGACCACGGCGTAGACATCCGAGGTCTCGGCCATCTTCATGCGCGCGGAGAAATAGCCCTCGGCCCCGGAGAAGGAGGCATGGGCCACCAGCGGGCTGGGGTTTTTCTCCACGAATACCGCGATAGCCTCGACGTTGGGCATCTCGGCGGTTACCTGGACCTGAACTTGGGCGCTGTTTTCGGCCTGAGCCGGCGCCTTCAGCTTGATCGACGCCGACGGGCTCATCTGCGAGGAGCCGAACAGGGCCTGGACGGCCTCATCGATTTTCTTGGCGCCGAAGGCGGCCTTGGGCCACTCGGCGGCTAACGCCCAGCCGGGGGCGAAAAGGCTCGAGCCGGCGCTCACCAGCACCGCGCTCGCCAAGGTGCGCTTTAGGAAGGTACGACGGGGAAGATGGGTCACGGGGTCCTCCAAATATTTGAGAATGATTTCACAACCATAAAAATAATGCTGCTTGAAGCGTTGGATGCGATGCAGACATCACAACGACAAAACAAACTCCACAACCTTGTCAACTTCATCCGGGGTCAGGATCTGATTGCGGCCAAACGGCGGCATTACCGAATGCGGGTTGGCTTTGTTGGAGTCCCAAATCTGGTCGCGAAGCTTAGCCTTATCGGGAAAGCGCTGCTGCATGGAAACCAGCGGCGGCGCGATGTTTCCGTGTGCGATGCCGGCAATGGGGTGGCAGCCCATGCAGTTGCCCTTTGTGCGATTAATGGCAATGCAGCCGCCCTGGGTTACGACATCCTTGGGTGGATTGTCCTTGCTGTTGCATACCTTATTGTCTGGTGCTTCACCTGCGGCTTGTACGGCAGGCGCGGTCAGCAACAAACCTAGCCCCAGCAGCACCGTGGCGGTGCCGAAAATAACGAACTTGGCGATTTTCTGCATTGCTCCTCCTGCATGTTTCTTGTTGAACAAAGCGACCGCTGATTATTGATGCGTCACAAACAATTTGAACACGTCCGATCGGTTGGCTCTACCTTGCCATGGATCGCGCTCGTCGCGCTGCCTCAAAAATCTCACCGGTTTCGCATAAGCCATATAAGCATGAAAATAACGTTCTTTCATACCTGCCATGAGAGACAAAAGTAGATTAACCATCTTGCCAAGAATGACAAGCCCCCATTTTTAGCCCCGGCACTGTATATAAGTATCTGTTAATGTAAGCCACCCATATCAATGAAAAGCCGGCCCGGCGCCTTTATGGCTAACCCGTGAGACGCGATAACCCGGGCGGATATTCCAAGTCAAAGTGGCAAGGGAGTCGGATTACTTCCCCTGATAGATCGCCATTTCTTCCTTGATCGCCGCTATCCGCGCCTCGAGGCTGGATTGCAGATAGAAATTGTCGCCTGCGTAGCGGGTCGCGATCTGTAGCTGTTGGATCGCGGCGTTGGGATTGCCGCTGAAATAGTAATATTCAGCGAGGGCCTTATGGGACTCAAAAGATGATTTCATGCCGCCGGCTGCCTGGGCCAGCATCTGGTATAACACCGGGCTTTCCGGACGCTGCTGCAGCGCCGTTTTGAGCAGATCCCTGGCCTGTCGGTAATGATCGGTTTTCAGCAGCGCGCTGGCGTAATACTGCACCAATGCCGCATCGGAGGACGATTTGGCATAGGCATCGGCGTAAATGCCAAGCGCCTGCTTGTAGTGTTCCATGGCCATCTCCGCTTCTGCCTCGAGAATGCGATAGGAGGGTTTACCCGGATGGCGCTCGATGAGTTTCAGAGCCTCGGCGCGCGCCGCCGCCGGCTGACGTGTGCGCAGCAGCGCTACGGCATAGCCGTAACGCTCCGCGTCGATATTGCGATATTTTCCCTGCGCCAGATTTTCCCTGAAGCTGCGGACAATTTCGTCCGGATTGCCGTCAGATGACAGGGCACGGATCTTGGCGCGTACATGCTGAAAGTCGCTGCTGTCGAAAACCGGACGGGCCGGATATTTTTCCGCGCGGTTGCGTGAATCGGCGATACGATTGGTCGTGACCGGGTGTGTGCGCAGGAATTCAGGAAGGTTGGTCTCGTTCAATCGGTTGATATTCTGCATTTGCTCGAAGAATGCCGGCATGGCGCGCGGGTCGTAGTTGGACTGCGCCAGGATTTGCATGCCGATGCGATCGGCTTCTTCTTCGAAAGTGCGTGTGTAGTTGATGCCTTTCTGGGCGACCGCCGCGCTGGTCAGTGCAATGGCGGCTTCGCCGCCCTGATGGCCGGAGGTTGCCAACAGTATGCCGGCCAGAATCGCCGCCATGGCCGGCAAAGTGGTGCGTTGCGATTCGGCAATCATTCGCGGAATGTGCCGTTGGGTGATGTGCGCGATTTCGTGCGCCAGCACTGAGACGAGCTCAGCCTCGTCCTGGGTCGCCAATATCAACCCCGTGTGCACGCCAATGAACCCGCCGGGAAGAGCAAAGGCGTTGATGGTTGGATTATCGATGACAAAAAACCGGAAATCCTGTTGTGGGCTGTCGCTGTGCGACACCAGTTTCCGGCCGAGCGATTGGATGTATTCGGTGATCTCGGGATCGTCCATGAACGCCAGCGAGCGACGCGACTGACGCATCAGGTCTTCCCCCAGTTTGCGCTCTTGTGCCGGCGAGATGACCGTGAGCGATTGATCACCGAGATCCGGTAGATTGGCTGTGTCGGCGTACGCGGGAGCTTGGCCAAGCTGACACAAGAGGGTTACGGCAAGCAATGCACGGCAGGATTTAAGCCACATGACCAATATTGTAGGGACGTTGTGTTAAAACATCGATGTGCAAGCGGTGCGCCGTATTGGCGAGTTTTGGCCTGATTTGACCGAGAAAATGGCCGGTCGCCGGCATGTCGCCAATTTCGCGTAATACACAAGTCATTTCAGTGCCGGTTTCGACTGCAAATGTTTTAGTCAAGTTTCAGCACTTGCATAAAATTGTTTATGCTGGGCACTAAATTTTTCCTGAAAGTATTATACTTTTGTTTTTCAATGGGTTACATGGATCTTGGGCCATTCCCGGTAAGCTTGTCGATCGTTGGCAGGACGACGGCGCCAAGGCTATGGATGACATTCCCGCCCTGTTTAATCCTAAATTAGAATTCTATAATATACGCGCCTTCATAATTATGAATTTCATCGAAATTTTTTGACGAGGAGGAAAAATGGCTGATCAAGATCTCGACGCACGCGGATTGAATTGTCCGCTTCCCATTCTGCGCGCCAAGAAAGCGCTCAACACACTGACCAGTGGTCAGACGCTGCGCATCCTCGCCACCGATCCAGGATCGGTAAAGGATTTCGAGGCGTTTGCCAAGCAGACAGGCAATCAATTGATGGAGTCCGGCGAAGCCAACGGCGAATACTCTTTTGTACTGAAGAAGGCGTAATCCTGTCGTTGAAAATCCGACCACTTAATTTGCGTGGGAAGATATGGCCGATCACGGATACGACGCACGCGGAGTGAACCGTTCGCTTCGCATTTTGCGCACCAGAAAGCGCTGAAACACTGATCACCGGTTAGACGCCACAATCGTCGCAACCGATCCAGGATAAGAGGGGCACAAATTGTGCCCCTTTTTTTTTGTTTGACTCATCCCCGGGGTACGCCCCTTTTGGGGCCGGCGCCATAAGGCGGCGCTGTCCAAATTCAGTTCTATGTTCGTCTTCCAGTCTCGTTATGAGCACCCAGACTTGCCTTGCGGCGCTTCGCTTCGTGGATAATTCTCCGGCAGCTATTGACGCGGCGCCATTGTTCCGGAATGAGGGAAGGAGCATCCATACGCGCCACCACGGAAAATGTCGCCATCCCCATCACGCTCTATCACCCGAATAATGATTTTAAGACCCCGGGAACGTGTTCACCCGAAGACGTGCAGCTCTCCACGGTCGCGACGACTGCGCAGAAGGTTGGCCAAGAGCTTGATAGTCGTATCCGCCTGTACCCACTGTCTCAACGCCTACTCTGAAGGTTGCCGTGCCGATTGCGCCTGCTGTGGCCGGGTGCGGATCGGGAAGAGACGCGCGACTTTGCCAACCGCAATCTCATCCGCGTCGACTGGCCGGCGGTGCATCACGAGGAAATCATCGCGCGCGTCAAAAAAAGCGAGGGTAATAAGCAGTTCCAGCCCATGTGTATTTCCAGAATCAGCCATCCCGATTCCCATGATGATATCTTTAGTGCACCTCTAATGCTGGGTTCGGAAAGCACCGCAGATTCCAGCATCGATCCGTTTGAGTCCCCACGATGCTCAATTGCTGTCCCCGGCGCGGATGCGCGATCTGAACGCGGATATCATCTCCGGTCGTTGGACGGTGTGACGCCGGAGATAATCGATCGCACCCGCGGACGCTGTGTCAACAGATCGAACAAGTGGGGAAAGAACCGGCGCACGCTCGAATAGGTCGCGGAAATCTATGGCCTTAAGAATTCGGTGCCTCTCACTTGCGGCATGGACGCTACCGAACAGGATATCCAGAAGGTAGCGCAGAAGATACGCGACAAGGACTGCCAAAATCAGATGTTCGTGTTCTTCCCGGAGATCAGCTCGTTGATGAAAGTCGGGTAGTCAATTTGTGGCGATCAGTGGCGGTGGACGCTACTGGCGTGATTTATTCATTGGTGATGCCGGCAGGGTGTCAGCCAGATTTTGATGACGAAGCGTCAAAATGAAGCAATAACGCCGTGTTTCAGGGAGTCAGTAGCCGGAGCCTGAAAATTCACTGAATAGACTGATATTCATGTACTTAGTTACATTTCCTACTAGTAACGTTAAGTAATTGACATTTCTGCCGCGTCAACTTTACTTGCCCTAAGTGTTGCAACTCAGGGACTGTTGTCGTTACGCATGCAACAGCGCTGTTCTGAGTGAATAAGATCCGGGGCTTTCATTCTGGCGGCAAGAACAGGTTGGAGAGAGTATTTCCCACCGAAGAATAATCCAGATTGATGGCTTCAGGTTTTGGCGATTGACCAGGGAGCATGACGCTCCTTAACATTTTCGGAGGCTAGTGACATGTCGGGCATGAAAAGGAATATTGTTCTGGCTATGGCGGTAGCGGCGGCAGTAGCGGCGCCGAGCGCGTTTGCCACCTATGGCTATTTCTCTCACGGTTATGGAATGAAGTCGAAAGGCATGGCGGGCGCAGTAACGGCACTGACCCAGGATACTTTCGGTGGCGCGAATAACCCGGCGAGCATGGTGTGGGTCGGAAATCGTGTTGATTTAGGTTTGGACTGGTTCAGTCCGGACCGTAGCATGCAACGCACGGGATCAACGGGAGCGTTTCCACCGAATTTGAATATTGATGCCACCGCTGTGAGCGACAGCACGGATTTCTTTATTCCTGAATTTGGTTACAACGCCATGATAAATCCCGACATGTCATTCGGCGTTACGGTTTATGGCAACGGCGGCATGAACACGAATTATCCCACGGGCCAGATTCCTGGCCCAGGGACCTGTAACGCATTCGGCGTTGCAGGCACGAGTTTCAACGCTCTGTGTGGTAACACGGCCTTGGGCGTGGACTTGATGCAGCTCATTATTGCACCGACATTTTCCTACAAAATAACCAGCAATAACTCAGTTGGTATTTCTCCATTGTTGGCCTATCAAAAGTTCAAGGCCGAAGGTCTGCAGGCATTCGACAACCCGGGTTTTAGTTCAAGTCCGGGTAATGTGACCAATAATGGATATGCCGGTTCCACCGGTGTTGGCGTTCGCGTCGGTTGGTTGGGAAAATTTACCGAATCTTTCTCGGCGGGTGCGGCCTATTCAAGCAAAATCAGCATGAGTGAGTTTGATAAGTACAAAGGACTCTTCGCCGAGGAAGGTAAGTTTGACATGCCCTCGAATTACAACCTCGGCATCGCCTTGAAAGCCATGCCGCAAATGACGTTTACCCTGGATTATCAGGTGATCAAATACTCCGATAGCAATGCAGTAAACAACCCAAGCACCAACACAGGTTTATTGGGCACCGACAGCGGACGTGGTTTCGGTTGGGACGATGTGAGCGTGATGAAAATCGGGTTTGAGTACAAGGCCAGCAGCGCTACGACCTATCGCGCCGGGTATGGCAAGACCGACAACCCGATCCAGTCGCGCGACGTAACGTTCAATATCCTTGCCCCGGGCGTCGTCGAGGACCATTTCACATTGGGCTTTACGCATGCCTTGGACAAGGATTCCGAGCTGACCATGTCATACATGCACGCTTCCGAGAACTCAGTCAGCGGTAACTCGCTGTTTTCTGGACTCACCGGAGGAAATGGTGGTCAAGAGACTATCAAGATGAGCCAAAAATCACTTGGTATCGGTTGGGGCAAGAAGTGGTAAGGGTTAAAGTATAAATAGTCCGTCATTGAAGGGCTGGAGGTAATTCCAGCCCTTTCTATTTGATTCCGGAGACATGAGCTATGTGGACCAAATTCGCTAACAAGTTCTTCCTCGTCGTCATGGCGATTCTTTGGATATCCAGTCAGGCTGCGGCTGAAACGCTCAAGCCTTTCGTTCTGGGCGA
>DATICK010000124.1:0-2114 GCA_035456865.1 Sulfuricaulis sp. | reverse complement strand
AAGATGTGGTTCGCGCAGCGCGGCACGGAAGGCGACGATGGCGGCAACGACCACAACCAGCCACCACCATCCGCCACCGCGCGCGAAATCGCTGACCGCTATCAATATGCGCGTGACCAGCGGCAGAGTCTGACCGGTATTTTCAAAAACGCGTGTGACTTGCGGCACGACATACACCAGCAGGCCGACAACGACCGCCGTTGCCACCAATGTGACCAGCGCCGGATAGATGAATGCCAGCTGCACTTTCTGTTGCAGCGATTGGCGGCTTTCAGTGTAATCCGCAAGCCGTTCGAGCACCTCATCGAGTCGCCCGGACTGTTCGCCGGCGTCCACCATGCTGCGGAAAATTTCCGGAAAAGATTCGGGAAACTGCGCCAGACCGCGCGAAAGCGACTGGCCCTCCAGGACACGGGTACGCACGCCGGCCAGTACCGACCGTGAACGCGCCGATTCCGTCTGCTCGATGAGCGCGTTGAGGCATTCCTCGATGGTCAGGCCCGCGTGAATGAGGGTGGCAAACTGGCGGGTCAGCAACGCGAGTTCGGAACCGGGTATGCCGCGGCGGAAGGAGAACGACCACTTGCTGCGCGCTGCTTCGGCGCGCTGATCGATGACATCCACGCGCAACGGCGTCAGGCCTTTCTCGCGCAGCAGCGCTCGCACCTGGCGCTCGGCGTCGCCTTCCATTACGCCTTTGACGGCGTGTCCCTGCGGATTCAGTGCCTGGTATTCAAAAGCCGCCATGGCTACTCGCGCGTCACGCGTAACACTTCTTCAAGGCTGGTGGTGCCGGCGCGCACCCAGCGCAGGCCGTCGTCACGCATGTTGCGCATGCCGCGAGTACGGGCATATTCGCGCAGTTTCCCTTCCGCGGCGCCGTCATGAATCAAAGTGCGCAGGCTGTCGTCAACAGTCAGCAGCTCGTAAATGCCGGTACGGCCCTGGTAACCGGTGTTGGAGCACGCATTGCAACCGACGGGTGTGTAAATGGGAAGTGATTTGGGTTCGTTCCCGTTGGCGGTGAGTAGGCGCAACTCCGCGGCATCGGGCGCGCGCGTCTGGCGGCAGAGCGGGCAAAGTTTGCGCACCAGACGCTGGGCCAGCACCCCGAGCAGGCTGGAGGCCACCAGAAACGGCTCCACGCCCATGTCCACGAGACGCGTCACGGCACCAACGGCGTCATTGGTGTGCAACGTGGCGAGTACCAGATGCCCGGTGAGGCTGGCCTGCACGGCTATTTGCGCGGTTTCAAGATCGCGGATTTCACCGATCATGATGATATCCGGGTCCTGGCGCAGGATGGAGCGCAAGGCGCGCGCGAATGTCAGTTCGATTTTTGCGTTGACCTGCATCTGGCCGACACCGTCGAGATCGTACTCGATGGGGTCCTCGACCGTCATGATGTTGTGTCGCGTGCTGTCGAGTTTTCCAAGCGCAGCGTACAGCGTCGTGGTTTTGCCCGAGCCCGTCGGGCCGGTGACGAGAATGATGCCATGCGGCTGGTTGATGAGGTCCACCAGGGTCTTCAGCGTGTCATCCGCCATGCCGAGACCCGTCAGATCGAGCCGCCCGGCCTGCTTGTCTAGCAGACGCAGAACCACGCGTTCGCCGTGGCCGGTGGGTACCGTGGAGACGCGTACGTCCACCGGACGTCCCGCGAGGCGCAGCGTGATGCGACCGTCCTGCGGCATGCGCTTTTCGGCGATATCGAGACTGGCCATGATCTTGACGCGCGAAACGATCACGCCGTGCAGCGCGCGTTGCGGTTCGATGATGTCACGCAGCACGCCGTCGATGCGATAACGCACCACCGTGCGGGTTTCGAATGTCTCGATGTGTATATCGGATGCGCCTTCACGCACCGCCTGGGTGAGCAGGGCGTTGATCAACCTGACAATCGGAGCGTCGTCCTCGCTCTCCATCAAGTCCGTGGCCTGGGGGAGGTTATGCGTCAGTTCCGCGAGATCCAGGTCGTCTCCGATGTCATCCACGATATCCATGGCCTGCGACATGCCGCGCTCGTAGGCGCGGTGGAGAGCGGAATCGAACATCGCCTGGGTCATTTCGCGCACGTGGATGGGTTGCCCGAGCGCCCGGTAAAGCTCCGCCAG
>DATICK010000123.1:0-3164 GCA_035456865.1 Sulfuricaulis sp. | reverse complement strand
GGCTTGGGCACGATGGGATTCGGGCTTCCGGCGGCCATGGGTGTAAAAATGGCGTTTCCCAAGGAGACGGTCTGCTGTGTGACCGGCGAGGCTTCCATCCAGATGTGCATTCAGGAGCTCTCGACCTGCAAGCAGTACGATCTGCCGATCAAGATCATCAATCTGAACAACCGTTACATGGGCATGGTGCGCCAGTGGCAGGAATTCTTCTACGACCGGCGCTATTCGCATTCGTACATGGACGCGCTGCCGGATTTTGTGAAGCTCACCGAGGCTTATGGTCACGTGGGCATGAAGATCGAGAAGCCGGGCGATGTCGAAGGGGCCCTCAAGGAGGCACTCAAGATGAAGGACCGGCTGGTGTTCCTAGATTTCATCACCGACCAAACCGAGAACGTCTACCCGATGATCGCCGCAGGGAAGGGCCACAATGAAATGCACCTGAAACCCTGCAAGGCGGTGGTGCCTACCGACCGGGAGCTCGCGTGACGCGTCATATCATCTCGATGCTGCTGGAAAACGAGTCAGGCGCACTGTCGCGCGTGGCCGGGCTGTTTTCCGCGCGCGGGTACAATATCGAATCGCTCACTGTGGCGCCCACCGAGGATGAAACCCTGTCGCGCCTCACGCTCGTCACCAGCGGCTCGGTGGACGTGATCGAGCAGATCACCAAACAGCTCAACAAGCTCGTGGACGTGATCAAGCTCGTGGACCTCACGGAAGGCCCGCATATCGAGCGTGAATTACTGATCATCAAGGTCAACGCCAACGGCGCCATGCGGGACGAGGTCAAGCGGCTGGTGGATATTTTCCGTGGGCGTATCATTGACGTAACCGAAACGACTTATACCATCGAACTTACCGGCACCAGCGACAAGCTCGACGCTTTCGTGCAGGCGGTGCGCGGGGCAGGCATCGTCGAGGTGGTACGCTCCGGGGTTTCCGGCATCGCCCGCGGCGAGAAGAGCCTGCGGGTGTAACTTCAGACAATGACAGACGAGGATGTATGAAAATTTTCTATGATAAAGACGCCGACCTTTCGATCATTCGCGGCAAGAAAGTCACCATCGTGGGTTACGGCTCGCAGGGCCACGCGCACGCGCAGAACCTGAAGGACAGTGGCGTGGCGGTGACGGTCGGACTGCGCGAGGGATCGGCTTCGGTCGCGAAGGCGAAGAACGCCGGCCTCACCGTGAAGAACGTGCCGGAGGCGGTCAAGGACGCGGACGTGGTCATGATCGTTGCGCCGGACGAACAGCACAAGAAGATCTACCAGGAAAGCATCGAGCCGAATCTGAAAAAAGGCGCGACCCTGGCCGTGGCGCACGGTTTCTCGATCCACTTCGGTTTCATCCAGCCGCGCGCCGATCTCGACGTCATCATGATCGCGCCGAAGGGCCCCGGTCATCTGGTGCGCTCGACCTTCACTCAGGGCGGCGGTGTGCCGTGCCTGATCGCCGTCAAACAGAACGCCTCGGGAAAGGCGCGTGAAGTCGCGTTGTCCTACGCCTCGGCCATCGGCGGCGGCCGTGCCGGTGTCATCGAAACCACCTTCAAGGACGAGTGCGAGACCGATCTCTTCGGCGAACAAGCGGTGTTGTGCGGCGGCGCCACGCACCTGGTCCAGGCCGGGTTCGAGACGCTGGTCGAGGCCGGCTATCCGCCGGAGATGGCCTACTTCGAGTGCCTGCACGAGCTGAAGCTCATCGTCGACCTCATGTACGAAGGCGGCATCGCCAACATGCGTTACTCGATCTCGAACACTGCCGAGTACGGTGACTACACGCGCGGTCCGCGCATTGTGAATGAGCAGACCAAGGCCGAGATGAAAAAGATTCTCAAGGAAATCCAGTCCGGACAGTTCGCCAAGGAGTGGATGGCGGAGAATGAGACCGGCGGCAAGCGCTTCCCCGAGATGCGCGCGCAGGCCGCGAAACACCCGATCGAGGAAGTCGGCAGCAAGCTGCGCGAGATGATGCCCTGGATCAAGGCCCACCGCATTGTCGACAAGACAAAAAACTAAAGATTCATTACCGCCAGGACGCCAGGAACGCCAGGGACTGAAATTTCCAAGCTGCTTTTCCTGGCGACCCTGGCGCCCTGGCGGTTCAAAAGATTTATTGCAAATCATGATTAACGGGAGTTACCCTATTCTCGCCCGCGAGGGGCGGTGGCATATCGCGCTTGCCGCGGGTGCGGCGGTAGCGGTGCATTATTTCGCCGGGCCGGTGTGGGCGGCGCCTTTCTGGATCATTCTCGTCTTTATCCTCCAGTTCTTTCGCGATCCCCCCCGGCATGTTCCGGATGCGCCCGAAGCGATCGTCTGCCCGGCGGACGGAAAGGTGATCGCGCTCGGCGAGGTCGAGGACCCTTACCTCAAGCGCCCGTCCAGGCGCGTGAGCGTCTTCATGAACGTGTTCAATGTGCACTCCAACCGCAGTCCGGTGGCGGGAAAAATCATGGAACGCTGGTACAGCCGGGGAAAATTCGTCAACGCCGCGCTCGACAAGGCTTCGCTCGACAACGAGCGGAATGCTCTGTGGATACGCACCGATCAGGGGCAGGACGTGGTGGTCGTACAGGTTGCCGGTCTGATTGCACGGCGTATACTGTGTTATGTACAGCCGGGTGAACGGATCGCCCGGGGCGAACGTTACGGCTTCATCCGTTTCGGTTCGCGCGTCGATGTTTATCTTCCGCTGGAGGCCCGTTTTGATGTGTCCCTGGGCGACAGCGTGAAAGGCGCCGCCGACGTGATCGCCCGACTCGCGCCATAAGGCGCAGGAGAGATGATGGAAAATCTTGACGATACACCCGAGACCGAAGAGAAGCGCCGGCGCCGGGGTATATACATCCTTCCGAGCCTGTTCACCACGGCGAATCTGTTTGCCGGCTTCTATGCCATCGTGCAAGCGATGAATGGAAGTTTCGAATTTGCCCCCCTGGCCATTTTCATCGCCATGATTCTGGACGCGCTCGATGGACGGATCGCGCGGCTTACTCACACGGAAAGCGATTTCGGCGCGCAATACGACAGTCTGGTGGACATGGTGTCCTTCGGGCTTGCCCCCGCGCTCGTCATGTACGAATGGGCGCTGTCCGGCATGGGCAAACTCGGCTGGCTCGCGGCCTTCATCTACACCGCCGGCGCCGGCTTGCGTCTG
>DATICK010000122.1:0-6050 GCA_035456865.1 Sulfuricaulis sp. | reverse complement strand
CGCCAATTTCGGCGCCGATGCTGGTGCCGACGATGGCGCGTACGGGAATGGCATTTTCTGCCAGTGTCTGCAGAACGCCGATATGCGCCAGGCCGGCGGCCCCGCCACCGCTGAGCGCCAGCACAATGCCGGATTTGCCGTAAGAAAGATTATCCTGGGGCTGCATACCTGCGCCGATTCATGAATATTCCGCGAAGCGCGGAACCACCGAATAAATTTACCGGACGATACCCGGTCTGAACAGAGCCATATAGCGAACAGATGAAATCATCTGTAGGCGCGCATGGCGGGGATTCTCTATTCGAAGATAGCCGTTAGATCGTGTCGGGAGGATGCAGTTCAAATACCCGGGCCGTTCAACAATATCAGCTACTGAAACGCCGAGCAGGAAAGCCGCAGGCTTTCTCCCTGCGTGGCGCCAGCCGGTGCGGTGACAGCGTATACGGTCTCAGCATTTCCGCATTTCCACTCGGCGGTGAAAACTTTGGCACAGTTCGGCGCAGCATCTTCCGGCGCGGCCATGTCGATCTGGTATTGGCAAACAGCCTGTCCGTCGCAGGCACGCGCCACATGGGTCGTGGCATTACCGGATTTTGCGCCGCAATTGCTTCCATAGGTGCCGGTTACCACCCTGATCGTGGATTTGACGGTTTCCATTTTTTCGTTCGCGCCCGACTTGTCCGCCGGCATGGCTCCGCCCGGAGTCGCCATGGCAAGCCTTACCAATGCTCCATCCTGGTTATTGCCCAACGCGCGTATGGACGCGGATAACGGCGCACTCACGCTTTCACGCAGCCTGTCCCGTAGCGCATCTGTCTCGTTAAAGTGCATCGCCAAACCCACGGTCAGGAGTATGACGCCCACAATGATTGCTCCGATTCTGCCCATTTTCCCGGGCTCGATCTTGCCCTCGATCTTGCCGAGCACCGCGAGCAGGAGAAAGATAATGGAGGCAAGCACGAACATGCGCGCCAACGGCACGTCAACCAGCCTCATCATGATGTCTTGCATATATTTCATCGTCCTTTGCTACCCTGGTCTTGTCATGGGCCCCATAGTGCCAATATAGATAGACTACCGGCATGTCATCCGGCCAATGATCTGTCCGAGTTTGCCGCTGGTCGCGGTTTGCCCCGAAATACTCCCTCGGGACCGGCGGCATGCCAAACGCAGACAGATTAGAGACAGGCATCACGGTTCGCTGACTAACCAGCGAAAAACACGGGATGCATCGGGTGAAATGCCGGGACTACCCGGATCGGCGGTCAAGCGACCTGGACCGGGATGGAATTGCGCGTGTGGGTAATGTGGTTGTGGCTGTTGACGTACACCAGGCGCGGCTTGAAGGTGGCGAGCTCCTTCTCCTCGAAATCGGCATAGGCGCAGATGATGACGATATCCCCCGGGTTGGCCTTGTGCGAGGCGGCGCCGTTGACGGAGATGATGCCCGAGCCTTCCTCGGCGCGGATGGCGTAGGTGGCGAAGCGCTCGCCGTTCCTGAGGTTATAGACCTCGATGCGCTCGTACTCGCGGATGTCGGCAGCATCCAGCAGGCGGCCGTCGATCGCCACCGAACCCTCGTAATCGGGCTCGGAATGCGTGACGGTCACGCGGTGCAGCTTGGATTTGAGCATAATGCGGCGCATGAATTAATTTCCCCCGGCAAACACCCATATTATCGGGTCTAACTCGCGCAGATTCAAATGGCTATTTCAGTTCGAATTCAACGTTATCAATCAGGCGCGTGCGGCCAAGCCACGCGGCCGCCAGCGCCACCAAGCGGCGGTCCTCGGGCTGCGGAACGGCCAGATCGCTCTGCCGGCGCACGCTGACATAATCAGGTCGGAAACCGTGGGATTTGAGCGACTCCTCGGCTGCCTCCTCCGCTTCCTTGGTCAGGCTGCCGTGCCGCAGCACCCGGTCGCGCAGGGCACAAAGCGTTTCGTACAATTGCGGCGCCGTCCGGCGTTCGGATGCGCTCAGATAATTATTGCGCGAACTCAGGGCCAGTCCGTCCGGTTCGCGCACTGTATCCACTCCGACGATCTCCACGGGAATGCCGAGATCCGCGACCATGAGGCGAATCAGCATTAATTGCTGATAATCTTTTTTACCAAAGATCGCCACGTCGGGCGCGACCAGCGTGAGCAGGCGGTGGACCACAGTGGTCACGCCCCGGAAATGGCCGGGACGGAAGGCGCCGCAAAGATCCTCGCTCAGTCCCGGCACTTCGATGACAGTCTGCGCACCACGTCCGCGCGGATAGATAACGGTGTCCGAGGGCATGAACACCACGTGCACGCCGGCCGCGAGCAAGGCCACCTTGTCATGGCCCGGCGTGCGCGGGTAGGAATCGAAGTCCTCGTTCGGACCGAACTGCAGGGGATTGACGTAGATGCTGGCCACCACCACCTGCGCGTGCTGACGCGCCTCCTGCATCAGATGAATGTGTCCGGCATGGAGATTGCCCATGGTGGGCACGAACGCGATGCGCTTGCCGCCCTGCCGCGACTTCGCCATCTGCTCCCTGAGACCGGCGGCGGAATCAACCGTGATCATGTGGCATGAAAACTGTGCTCAGGTCCGGGGAAGGTGCCGGATTTTACGGCAGTGATGTAGGCCTTCACCGCTGCTTCGGGGCTGGCCGCGCCTTGCATGAAATTTTTTGAGAATTTCGGACTTGGACGCGGATAAAGTCCGAGCATGTCGTGCAGCACCAGCACCTGGCCGTCGCAATCGGGGCCGGCGCCGATGCCGATCGTGGGAATCTCCAGGTCCAGCGTGATGGTCTTGGCCAGTTCCGACGGGACCGCCTCTAGCACCAGCAGGCTCGCGCCGGCATCCTGCATTAACTTCGCGTCGTGACGTATGCGTTCCGCCGCGGTCGCTTCACGTCCCTGCACGCGGTAGCCACCGAGCTGATGCACCGATTGCGGTGTCAGACCCAGATGCGCGCACACCGGTATGCCACGCTCGACCAGAAACCGCACGCTCGCCGCCATCGGTCCGCCGCCTTCGAGTTTCACCACTTGCGCGCCTCCTTTCTGCATGAGACGTCCCGCCGAGGCGAAGGCGTGTTGCGGGCTTTCCTGATAACTCATGAACGGCATGTCCGTGACGATCAGCGCGCGCTCAACGCCACGCGCAACGCAGCGGCTGTGATACACCATGTCGGCGACACTGACCGGTAGCGTGGTATCGTGGCCCTGCATGACCATGCCCAGCGAGTCCCCGACCATGATCATGTCGACACCAGCGCGGTCGAGCAGACTGGCGAAACTGTAATCGTAGGCGGTGAGGCAAGTGATCTTCTCGCCGCGGCGCTTCATCTCCCGGAGCGTACTGATCGTGACCGGCTTCACAGGCTGGCGGCGAGAGGGTTGAGGAAATGACGGCCGCTGCGGATCTTGCGGATGTGCGACAACAGCATCTGGAAATCATCTTCGTTGTCGACGATGTTGATGCGCTCGGCGTTCACCACCAGCAGCGGCGCTGCGGTGTAATGGTGGAAAAACTGGGTATACGCGTCCACCAGAAGCTGCAGGTATTCGCGCTCGATCTGTCGTTCATAGTCCACCCCGCGGCGGCGCATCCGTTCGTGCAGCACTTCCACCGGCGCTTGCAGGTAAATCACGAGGTCCGGCACCGGCAGGTGCAGGCTCATTTGCGCATAGACCTGCTCGTAGAGCCGCAGCTCGTCGTCGTCCAGGTTGGCGCGCGCGAACAGCCTGTCCTTGTCGAGCAGGAAATCGGCAACGAATCCGTTGCTGAACATGTCACCCTGCTTGAGCGACTCGATCTGGCGCGCGCGCTGGAACAGGAAAAACAATTGCGTCGGCAGCGCGAACTGCTTGCGCGACTGGTAGAACCGCTCGAGAAAGGGATTGTCCTGCGGTTGCTCAAGCAGCGGTTCGGCGCCGAACGCGTCCGCGAGACGCATGGCAAGGCTGGTTTTGCCCACACCGATCGGGCCCTCGACGACAACATAACCTGGATTAACGGTATTCATATGCTGATGCTTCCCGCTTCTGGACCTGTCTTGTCCTCAAATATCCATCTTCTGCACCCGCTGACCGGTGCAACTCGCCAGCAGTTCGCGCAGCGAACCATGCCCCGGTATCACCAAGTCCGGTTCGAGTTCGGACAAAGGATACAGGACGAAAGCGCGTTCGTGGAGTCTCGGGTGCGGTACGGTCAGCGCCGCGCTCTGGATGGTCTCGCCGTCGTACAGCAGCAGGTCTAGATCGAGCGTGCGCGGGCCGCCCTTCTCGCCACGGCGCTCGCGCCCATGCTGGCTTTCAATTTCCAGCAGATCATGCATTAACGCCAAAGGGGCCAACCCACTACGCACACGGCAGACGGCATTGACGAAATCAGGCTGATCCTGCCGGCCCACCGGCGCGCTGCGGTAAAGCGAGGAGCAGGCTTCCACGCGCGTCTGTGCCATCCGCGCCAGCGCCGCGACGCCTGATCGTATCTGCACCACGGGATCGCCCAGGTTGCTTCCCAGTCCTATATAAGCGCGCGCATCGCCGTGCGATGAATTACTCATGTCGGGGCACCTGCGCGGACGACGGTCGCCGGCGACGGCGGCGTTTGCGTTTGCCAGTACCGGTGGCCGGCGCCATCTGCGCCGTCATGGCGCGGCGTTCATCTTCTCCCGCCGTCTGGAAATTCGTCCACCAATCAGCGAGCGCCTGATCGGCTTCGCCGGTGGCGGCACGTAACAGCAGAAAATCGTAAGCCGCGCGGAAACGTTTGTTTTCCAGAAGACGGAACGCCTGTTGACCGGCGCGCCGTTCGAAACGATCCTGCATGCTCCAGATTTCGCGCATCGGCACGCTGAACCGTTTGGGGATGGAGACGTGCCGCAATTGTTCCCGGAGCACCTGGTCCGCCGCGCGGAACATGGCGTCATAGCTGTTCATGCCGCGCGCGACAAATTCGCCCACCTGCTGTCTTACGGGCTCCCACAACATGGCAGCGAACAGAAACGCGGGCGTGACTGGTTTGTCCTCGTTCACGCGCGCGTCGGTGTTGGCCAGGGCGCGTGGCAACAGCGTCACGGGAAATCCCTGTTCTTCGCGCTCGAGGCTTTTTTCCGTGAGTGGGAACAGATGCTGAAACAGTCCGTAATGACGCAACAACTCGTAGGTCTCCAGCGCGTAGCCGCCGTGAAACAGCTTCAGTACCTCCTCGAACATGCGTGCCGGAGGTACGGTGGTCAACAGCGGCGCGAGATCGCGGATCGGCACAGCGGTCTTGTCCTCGAACTTGAATCCGAGCTTGGCCGCGAAACGCACAGCCCGCAACATGCGCACCGGGTCTTCGCGATAGCGCGATTCGGGATTGCCGATGACGCGCAGGACACCACGCTTCAGATCCTCCGCCCCGCCGACGTAATCCATGACGCTGAAATCGCGGATGTCGTAGTACAGCGCGTTGACCGTGAAATCGCGCCGCACCGCATCCTCTTCCTGAGAGCCGAAGATATTGTGATCTGTCACCTCCGCGGGCGCGTCGTCCTCGAATTTCTCGATATCTTCTGGTTCATCTTCTATTTCTTCGGCTTCTTCGCCTTCCTGCGGAATAGGCTCCTCCGAAGCGTCATGGGGAATCGCGCGGAAAGTGGCGACCTCGATGATCTCGCGTCCAAAGCGCACGTGGACCAGCCGGAAGCGCCGGCCGATCACGCGCGCGTTGTGGAACAGTTTGCGGATCTGTTCCGGGCGAGCATCGGTCACGACGTCGAAATCCTTGGGCTCGCGCCCCAGCATCAGATCGCGCACGCACCCGCCCACGAGCAGGCTGGCGTAACCGGCTTCTTTCAGACGGTACAGGACCTTGAGGGCGTTTTCGCTGATCAGCGCGCGGGAGATGATGTGCTGCCCGCGAGGAATGATGACGGGGTTGTTAATGGTTCTTCCACCTAATCAGATGGCCGGTATGTAAACGATCTGTTGGTGCTTTGTCGGCCCGCACGTATAATAACACCCCTTTCGGCGCGGTGCGCCGACTCCTCACGCTCCCATCGTCTAGTGGCCTAGGAC
>DATICK010000121.1:0-22593 GCA_035456865.1 Sulfuricaulis sp. | reverse complement strand
AATAAATCACTCTGCACCTTTTAGCTGGGTTTTCTCACGAGCTGCATCGGCAGCAACCACAACGGGACCCCGGATTCAATGCTGTGCGTCGGCTCGATCATCCACTTCATGGCACGGCCTCGCGGTGGCGCTCGACCCAGTATGCCCAGACGACCGTGAGCGCCGTGCCGAGGATGTCTGCAATGACGATGGCGGTGACATTCGGTGGTGGCGGACCGAACGTGGCTGCGACGTAGCTGACTAGCAATAGCGCTACCAAACTCCACAAGCCCCAGACTCCGATGCGATCGCGGGCGCGCGTGGCCGACAGATACAGCCACAGGCCGGCGGCAAACAACGACCCTTCCACCACCAGCGTTCCGGCCACCGAATTCCACAGCCCCAGACCGGCGCGCGCATCCAGCCCGGGTGCCAGCGGCAAATCCGGACGGTGCACGATCAGATCCAGAAACCAGTGACTCGCAACCGCGAGCCCGAGCCACCACGCAGCGCGCGTCGAGCCGCCGCGCCAGCGGTATACCCAAGCGAACAACCCCGCCCAGGCGAGCGTCATCACGAGACTGTGCGAGTACGGATAGGAAACGAGATCGAAGGGGCTTGCCGCCATGGTGCCGGGGGCGATTCTCACTTGCTCGATCCCCGCCGCCACCAGCACCGGCCACACCAGATCGAGGAACGACACCGCCACGATCGCCGCGCCCAACCCGGCTTCCGGGGCCACGCGCTTGACGCCAAAGGCTACGGCAATGTGTCCGATGAACACGCGCCGCCCTCAGAATTTTCCCAGATAATCCTTTTTGCCTATCTCGATGCCGTTATGCCGCAATATCCCGTAAGTAGTGGTGATATGAAAATAAAAATTGGGCAGCACGCGATTCAACAGGAACGTCAGCCCGTCGAGCGTGAGCGTGCCGTCGCGGACTTTGAGTTCAATCTTGGCTTTCTCGGAACCGTCGATCTGCTCGGGCTTGAAGCCGCTGACGTAGGCGATCGTCCTGCGAATGCGCTCGATCAGGTCGGCAAACGTGGTTTCATTATCCTCGAATTTGGGCGGCTCCATTCCGGCCAGCCGGGCCGCGCCGCTCATGGCCGCGTCCGTGGCGATCCGGATCTGACGTGCCAGTGGAAACATGTCCGGGTACAGGCGGCTGTTGATCAGCACCGCGGGGTCGATTTTCCTGGCTTCGGCGTGGGCCGCGGCCTTTTCCAGAATCCCGATGAGGTTGTTCAGCATGCGGATGAACACCGGCACCGAGGCCTGGTACATCGAGATCGTCATGGATAAATGCTCCTGAAATATCACTTTAACAGCGGATGATCCTTGGGTAGTTGCTTAGAGTACCAGATGGCCAGTTTGTGCCGCATGGATTGTTGCGAAACCTGATCTTCCGGCAGCGGCTGGATGAGTTTATCGTGCACCAGCAGCCGGTAGATAAACAGGATTTTCTCGCTGGCCGAGTCGGTCGGCTCGAACACAACCGCGCCCCGATCCACCCCATACTTCATGCCGGCGAGTATCGCTCCTTTCACCAATTCGGCTTCATGTTTTAATTGTTTCATGACGGCCTCGGTCAGTACCTGCGTGAATGTTACCCCAGATTCGGGGTATCTGGCCCCATGGATTCCGACAATCGGAGCAGTCTGCCCGTATTTCAAGCAAGGGAAGATGGCATTGTCAGCCGGGCTCCACGTCCACCCGTGTACACATTCCCGCGGCACGGGTCGTAACGCGCAGCGGTAAAAACTGCTGCAACAGCCAGAGCGCGGTCTGCGCATGCGACGAGAGCGTACGCGCCAGAAAACACGACGGTCCCTGCGCCAGCGCGCCATATATCAGAATCTGATCGGAGGCGTGGATGTCGAGCGTGGCGCCGGCGGTAATCTCCTCGCGCAGCGCCTGCACTGCGGTCCCGGCGATGTGCTCCGCCGGCACTGCGCGTTGCGCCACTTCGGAGCCGCCAAGCAGCGTGTGCGCCATGCGCGCCCACAGCACGATGGCGCCGCCCTGCCCGATTGCCTGATCCCGACCCAATATCTGCCGCTCGATCGTGACCAGGGCCATGTCGGCGAGCATCTGCCGCGCCGTTTGCTGCATGCGCTCGACAATATGCGCCGGCAAATTCGATACGTGGGCGAGGCCGTGAATCTCCTGCACCGTTCCCGGAGTCTCGATGCACAGACCCTGGAGGCGGCCAGGCCGCACCGCCACCATCACCTCCCCGCCGCCACGCGGATAGTAGCCACGCCGCAGCAGGGTGAGTTCCACATTCGCGCCCATGCGCGTCAGCAGTGGCAGCAGCACGAACCGCAGATAATCCAGCGGCGGTGCCGCGCGCACATCTGTGCCGCCGCTCAGGTGAATGTGGACCGATGCATCAGCGACGAGCGCCGCGGGCAGCAAGGCCTGCAGCACCAGCGTGATGCTGCCGGCGGTGCCCACGTCGAAACGGAATTCCCCGCCGCGTAACTTGCCCGGGTGAAAGACCAGATCCTCTGACCGCAACTCGAGGCCTTCGACCCGAGCGTCGCACAGGGCCGCGACTGCCTTGACTGCGGTGAGATGCTGTGGTGCGAGGCCCGGCGGCGCGCGCCGCGCGCGGATATTGCGCAACCGCAGCGGCGCGCCCGTGATGGCAGCAAGCGCACAGGCGGTGCGCAGAAGCTGTCCGCCGCCCTCGCCGAAGGAACCGTCTATTTCGCGCATGCGGGCATTATGATCCATCGGCTTCCGCGCTACGACTAATACAGTCACTGCCTCGGAGGCGATGCGCAATAATTACATGGTGGATTGGCGCCTATTTTGACTCTTGGCGGACGGCGCGCATCGCGCGCTCACGCGCGGCGATCTGCGCCGGGCGCGGGACATGCAAAAGATCAGCGACCTTGTGCACCAGGGTGCGCTCGAAACGGTCGATCTCGTGGTCGGCGGCGGCCACCTGCCACAGGTGCTCGACCACCTGCTCCTTTTGCGCCGCGGTGTAGTGCTTGTTGATGAGTGCGGTGAACTGGTAGTAATCGGTGGCCTGCTTCGCCTCGACCTCCGCCAGGCGCGTGAGCGCCGTCGTTTCCTCGGACGTCAGCTCGAAACGCGCGTGGATGGCGGCCGTGATCGCATGGCGCTCGACTTCCTTGAGTTCGCCATCCATGCGCATGACCTCGAACAGCAGCGCGGCCGTGGCCACTTGCACGGCGTGGTCCGCGCTTTTGCCCTGCTCGCGTCCGGCCGGAAGTATGTGCTGATCGAAAAATTGTTTGAGGTTTTGCAGCATGGCAACCGGGGATTTTAGCGCATCGGACCGTCCTGGGACGACAAACAACTAGGAGTGATTAGCTCTAAATCACCCCGATCCCTTTAACTGGATCCATTCAAACCAGCAGTTTCTGGACAATCTTGCACTGACAGGTAAACATATAAGAACAAAATACCCATCCAGGAGGAGCAACTTATGAAGCAAATAACGATACTAATTGTCTTGGCCCTCATCGCCACTGTTATCTCCATCGTGATGGGCATCGGATCGATGACGCGGGGCGCTGCATATGATGACAAGCACAGCGGTCAACTCATGAACGCCCGCATCCTTTTTCAAGGTATTGCTGCGCTCTTGCTCCTTATCGCTTTATACGCGGCCTGAGTCGGACCGGAGCAGCCGCAGCCATAAACAAAGGATTAAAAAATTAAGAGGATGTCCTCAATGGGCTCGAGGGGATTTTTTACAAAATACTCCGATCTCTACAACTCTTAAGCGCCGCGGATAACCAGGACCGGAACGGGCGAGGCACGGATCACGCCTTCGGTGACGCTGCCGAGTATCATGTGGGCCATGCCGCGGCGTCCGTGCGTCGCCATCACGATCAGATCGGCGGCCCAATCCTTGGCTTCCTGCAGGATGACATCGGCGATCTCCTCGGTCTCGAACTTGCCCAGCAGCCCGCTCTCCGGCTGCAGTCCGGCGTTGACGGCTCGGGTCATGGCCACCTCGATGACCTCCCGACTTCTCTCGTCGTCGCTGCCGATCAACACGATCTTCAGCTCGACCTTGTGCCCCTTGGTCAGGTTGATCGCTTCATCCAGCGCGCGTTCGGCGATCTCGCTGCCGTCGATCGGCACCAATACCCGCTTGTACATATGCTTCCCCCTCGACTTCAGAAATAGACGATTCGTGTCCCCTTCCGGATGCGAATGGATCATCCCAGGAATCACCCGACAATTCAGGGAGAATTGTCATGCGTACCGGCGGGGCAGTTATTGACTTGCATCAAAACCGGATCAAAGAACCCATGTTACTGATATACAGCATATTCCTTTCGTTTCGATTGATCCGACCCAGTTTCTTGTTCCTTGCTGGAATGTTTTTCGGATGCATGGTGCAAGACGTAGACAGATTGGTTTTATGTGATTCGAGATGAATTCCCGAGCGATTCGCGCCGTAAAATCAATCGAGCTTGGCCTCTTTAATTCCTTTAATTAATTCCAAAAAGGATTATTCTTCGCGCCGGACAATGGTCGCCAACCGGGCGAACGTGCGTTTCATCGCGTTGACCCGCGCGAGATAACCGCGGACGTCGTGATCTCCGCAACGTTGGCCGGGGGTCAACCGAAAGCCGCGCCTGGCGTAGGCGTCACCCGCTCCGGCGCCGCACAAGTGGATCACGGTAGCCAAGTCCTGTTTCTGCTGGAGCGTGGCGCTGGCGATCCGGTTCCGCTCCAGCGTGCTCGCGACGCGGCGATCCAGAAAGGCGGACGTTAGCTCGACGGCGTGGGTCGGCACGACGCGTGTGTAGAGGCTGTTGAACCAGCACGATCCGATCTCGTTCCAGGGCCCATCCTCGACCACGACATGGTCATGAATGCAGTAGCGCTTCGCCTCGACGAACGTCGTATCGATAATCTGGTACATTCCGACCGCGCTCGAGGCCGGCCGGTACAGTTCGAAGGGATCCCACGTCGGGTGCCACCGCCAGTACGTTCGGGCCACCGGGTTGCCCGCGCCCTCGACTTGGGCGAGCGCGGCCAGAAGCTCGGGCGTAATCACGGCGGTGGAATGCGCCTGGAAGATCGGCTCGTACTGCCGCCACGTATCGGACGGCGTCTTGGAGAGTGTGGTGCTTACAGGAAAGAACAGTTCGGCGGGCTTGCGGACAATCTGGTACACCCAGTTGGTTGCGGACCAAAGTGCCAGGACGACAACGGAGACGATAATGAGCTGGACCGCCGGCGGCGCGGCCAGCAGCGCACGAAGCGCGCGCCGGCGGAGCCGAGCCCCCGGCCAAAAGATCGCGAAGCGGGAGCGACGCTGACGCTTCTTTCGTATCTTCCGGGAGGTGGTTCGGGCGGTGCGTGAACGTGACATAAAGTCGTCATGCCCGCGAAGGCGGGGTTAGGTGGTGTTGTGATGCGCGCTTTTCTCGCTTCGCATCCGCTGCGTTCGAAAGTCCAGGGCCGCCATCCTGGCGAACCCGCTCGCCGGGACGAAAAAAAGTTAAGTGTGTTCGTCCATTCCCGGCTCGCCCCGGCGAAATTGTCGTGAATGTCCAGCGGACATTCACGCCGCCAGAGGGGTGCAACGGGTATTGTCGCGCCCTGGACGGCAAGAGGCTTCCCATATTATCCCCGCGTAGCTGGGATTCCTTAATACCCCACCCGCCTGTCGACAGATGCCAACGCCTGGTCAGACGCCCGAAACTTATCACACCCTGCCTGGTCAATGTATTAAACCTAACCTATGCTGAATGAGTTTACGGCCGCGGCCGCTGTACACCGCGTTATAAGAAAAGCAACCCATGATCACATGAAGAGATCATGTCTCACACAATCAGGAGCATCACCATGCTAAATAATAAAATGACCGATCCCGATTTTCCCGCAATCGCCTTTGCCACCTTGCCGACAACGGGCGAGACGATCGCGATTCAATTCGGCCAACGAATCCACTACCGGGTGAATACAACCAAATCCGCGGAAGAACTCAATGCGATGTACGGTGTCACCCCGGCCCAGGCACAGGCCGTGCTCGAGCGCGTATTGGCTGAGCAGGAAACACCGCCGCCAAATTTGGAAAGTCACGATACGCTCCATCGCTCCGCATAGCGCACGATCCTCAGTCTGAATAAATGGGGTAAGACCTCATTTATGTAAGTTCCCGATGCCCGCCTTCGCGGGCATGACGATTAAAGAGGTTATCATCTCCGCGAAAGCGGAGATCCAGGTAGTGAATAATCAAAAGCCGCCCTTCGGGAAGTGACATGGCTAATCCTCAGTGAGAGCGCAGACGTACTCTTAGTTGGTTAAACCGGTTTTAAAAAGATCTAATATGAATCGATTAATGAAAATCAATTGAGCCTCAGTTTAAACTTCTTGATCTTCAAGCCCTCCGTCCCTTTTTATCCGTACTTCTCTTGGCAATACCTGGTTCCAGGGCAGCGCGGGATTCTTTTGAAAGTCTGGCGCACCCGGCGCGTAATTGTTGCTTGAACTTGCCCGGTCGCTCGGCAGCCGCCCGCCAGGCACGCCGCGGATCGCAGGGGCGGTCGCGGACCAGCGCCGAATTGCGCTGGCTCTCATCTCAGTGATGCGCAGTATATCCGCAGGCTGCGTACAACTTTCTAGGTTTGTCTGTCTCAAAAAAAACGCCCCCAACCGGGGGCGTTTTCATGAAACAGACAGAAGTAATAAATTACTTCTTCTCTTCTTTCTTCACTTCTTCCTTCTTCGGCTCCGGGCACTTCACGTCCTTGCCGTCGACCTTCACCATGTCGCCGGGCTTCTTGTCCTTGCAAGCCTTGGCGGTGGCTTCGGCCATGTGCTTCATGGCCATGCTGGAGGCGCTGAAACCCAGACCGGCGATGAAGGTAAGAGCCATAAGACTCGTCAGTAACTTCTTCATGCAATGCTCCTAAAAGTAATGTGAGGTTAGTACTGAAATATGGCAAGGATATGAAACCAGCCTCCCTGCGCGGCGACACTGTAGCGCTCAACACGGCATTGCGTCAACGTAATGGGAATTCGCTTAAGCCATGCGACATAAACAGCCTAAGATTGAGTCTCATATTGACTGTTTCTAAACCGGCAGAACCGCTGTTGATGCTTCTGGTTGCCGCAATCTTCTGCTTCATTACTGCCGCCGCCTCTTTCAAAAGGACTAAAACTGTGGTCAGCCCTCAATATGTCTGAGTGGTAGTGAGGAACTTGATCCTGCCGGTTTGATATCTCCGTATCCTTTTGTATTCTAAAATGAAGCGCTGGTCCGGTTTCATTTGATGTTGAACCAACAGGAGCGGAAAATCAGCAAATCATGGGCAAACTCGTTGTCAAATTCCGGGGCAAGCCGCTCGGCGACGTGAACTTGAAGCTGGGCGACACGACGATCGGTCGTCATGCTACCTGCGACATCGTGCTGAACGACGACAAGAGTGTCAGCGGCACTCACGCCGTGATAAAAACGGTTGGGCGCAAATCCACGCTTCAGGATCTCGGGAGCACGAACGGAACGTTCATCGAGACCGAGCGCATTACGCAGCATGAACTGCGACACGGCGAGACGATCGTCATAGGTGAGCACGAGCTGATCTATCGCGATAATCTTGCTCTGGATGCGTCGGGATTCGGCAAAGGCTCGGGCGCGCGCGCCGCGCGGGACGACTCGCTGGAGAAGACCCGGATCATCTCGATGCATGCGCAGCTGGTCTCCGTGGAAGGAAAAGACACGGGCAAACGCGTACCGCTCGTGAAAGAGGAAACCCTGCTCGACAACCCCGGCAAGAACCCGGCCCGAATTTACCGTGGCCCCGATGGATACGTCCTGCATGCGCAGGTCGGACCCGGCGAGCCAAGGATCAACGACAAACCGGTGCCGCCCGGCGGTCAGATACTGGAGGATGGCGACGTCATCGAAGTCGCGGGGACGAAGTTTCAGCTTGTCAAATAGTTGCCCGTAAATTAATAGCCGTCATTTTCGCGAAAGCGGCGCTCCAGGCTTTGCATATCAGCCCCGCGCAATGGGGATTCCATTTCATCAGTCAATCCTAATATCCACCCTTGGATCGCCGCGCAATACCTGGGCTCTCCCGCTGCGCGCTCTTATACTGTGAATCAGCTCACACGCCGGGAGGCATCCCGTTCATGGCACAGGTGCAATTGCGCTTCTATGAAGAATTGAATGATTTTCTGCCGCCGGAGCGGCGCAAGATCACTTTTCCCCACGATCTCACGCGGCGCACTTCGGTCAAGGACCTGATTGAATCCTTCGGCGTGCCCCACACCGAAGTGGAAGTGATCCTGGCCAACGGCCGGTCCGTGGATTTTTCCTATATCGTCCAGGCGGGCGACCGCATCAGCGTCTACCCCGTGTTCGAGAGCCTGGACATCCGCCCGTTGATACGGCTGCGGGACAAACCCCTGCGCGACCCACGCTTCGTCATCGATGCCAATCTCGGGCAACTGGCACGCTACCTGCGTCTGCTGGGCTTCGATGTCATTTACCGCAACGACTTTACCGACCGTGAAGTGGCACAGGTCGCAAGCCACGAAAGGCGCATCGTGCTGACGCGCGACCGCGCCCTGCTGCAACACAAGATCATCACGCACGGCTATTTCGTGCGTGCCGTCAAACCCCGGGAACAGGTCAGGGAAATCCTCGCGCGCCTGGACCTGTACAGCGCCCTGCGTCCCTTCACCCGCTGCCTGCGCTGCAACGGCGAACTGGAAGACGTAGAAAAGGATGCGGTGTTGCACCAACTGGAACCCAAAACCAAAAGGTATTACCACCGCTTTCGAAGATGCAAAACATGCGGACAGGCGTACTGGAAAGGCAGTCACTTCAATCGAATGGAGAAGCTGTGCGATTACTTCGCGGCACCGATCGCACCGGTCAGATAATCGTTATCTGCCCATATTGAAAAATCATTCAGTCCGGATAGACCTGTGAATCGTATAAGCGGTTCACCGAGTGGCAAAAACGAATACCGCGATCATCGAGATGATCACGATCGGAGCTACGATCACAAAGAACACGACGGCTTCAATAAGCTTGTCAGTCTTCGGCAAGTGAAGTGCACGCATGATGGCCCTCCTGATTTCAGGGTCCGTTCACGGACGCTGTGCGAGTTACCATTGTCACCGTCTGGCGGGAACTGAAGGCATGACAATTCGGTTACACCTGTCTGCGTAGCGGATCCACCCGTTAAGGGTAAGCGATGCATGCCAGACGTATTAATCATAGACAGAGTCTTGGCTCAGAGAGAAATTAAAAAAATTAATTTAAGCATTCCCTTATGGATCGCTCGCTAAGAGGCAGTGATTATCGGGTATCTCCTGCCCTGCGACATCAGCCTGCGGTACGGTGGCAATGGTCAGAGTGAAAGACGATAAACACGGGGGCGTGTCCTGAGTTTGAGAACATTATCCACGGAGGGCCCTTGATTCAATAAACCCAGCTAATACGTCAGCATTTTGACTGCCATCAATGACATGACCGCTGTTTGCTATTCAAATATCACCATGTTGCCAGCTCAAGGCAGCAAAGGAGGTTGATATGCTGGTAAAGAAAATCATGACGCGCAAGCTGGAATCCATTCTGCCTACGGCGTCGTTATGCCATGCTGCGCGCAAGATGCGCGACCTCAAAGTCGGCTCGCTGCCGGTGATGGTGGACGGCATGCTGATTGGCATGATAACGGATCGCGATATCTGTTGCAGAGGTGTGGCCGAGGGCTTCGATCCGGTCACCACCGAAGTGAGCAAGGTCATGTCGCGAGACATCAGGTTCTGCTTTGGCGACGACAACGTGAACGATGCCGCGCAGCAGATGGAGGAACACCACATCCGGCGGCTCGCCGTGCTGAATCGCGACAAGACCATGGCCGGCTTTTTGTCGGTGGACGACCTCGCGCACTACTCGCCCGAGTTAGCCGGCGAAGTGCTGGATTACGTGCGGCCCGCGCAACAGAACTGAGCCATCGCGCGTCTGCACAAGCCCGATCCTGACCTTCCGGTCGGGAATAAATTAATGTTGGCGCGCGGCGAGAGACTGGCGTCATGTTCCGCAAAGACCTGCTGGAAATGTTGCGCAGCGCCCCGCGCAGCGTGGCCGATATTGCCGCGCAGCTCGAACTCGAACCCGGGGATGTCGAGGATGACCTGCGGCACCTGCTGAAAAGCGTCCGGCATACCGGTTACCGGGTCACGATCACCCCGGCGCGCTGCCGCCACTGCGGTTTCATCTTCAACGCCGACAAGCTGCACAAGCCCGGCAAGTGCCCGCTCTGCCGCGAGACCTGGATCAGCCAGCCGCTCATCCACATCGAAGCACCGGCGCCCCCATGAGTAATCCGGTTTTCGCCATCCGGGTGGAGTGTTATGCCGGGCACCGCGGCGAGGAGGAACCACGGCGCTTCTGGCTGGGCGAACGCCCGGTGGCGGTCGTGAAGATTCTCGATCGCTGGATCTCGCCCGAGCACCGCTACTTCAAGGTCCGCGGCGACGATGCCGCCAGCTACATTCTGCGGCACGATGCGCACGCCGACCGCTGGGAACTCACGTTGTTCGAGAGCCGGCCGGGGTGACCCGCCTCTCTACCCGGATCTGTCCGGGAATAATCGAGCCCGGCCCCTTCGATTCCGCTTTAATTCCCCACTGAATCCGTCAACAGCGACTTGTGAATGTCTACTTTGGGTCGAAAGCAGACACTCATGTGAGTAAGTTCTTTCTTGGGGTTGATCCATGTCATATGCCCATAAATGGCTTGAGACATAAAATATTCGAGCGTAAAGATTCTGATGCATAATTTTATCGTAGCGGCGGTCTGCGTAAGGGGGTCAAGTATCATGCTGAAGATAGGTCTAATGATCGTCGCGCCGTCAATCCTTACGTACTTGGCGTCGACGTATTTTCAATCTTTGGAAAATGTCATTTATATTTTTGTGCTGTCGACCGCCGCGCTCTTGGTTGCGATTCTTTCGCAGATCGGCGAGAAGTCAAAACCATAAGACTTTTTGGCGCCCACACCATCAGACTGAGACGAAACAGCGCAAGAATTGGAACACCTGCTAATTCGTCTACAAACGACTGAGCAGCTGACTTCATGCCTGGCGCCTATTGGTGCGGAATCTCCTACCACCCTTCGACAAGCTCAGGACGAACGGGAGACTGAGTCAGAGTTTCCCTCACGCGCCGCCACCCGGGTTTCGACCGGCGACACACTGGCCATGGCCAGCTCGCGCAGGCTGCGTCCGCGCAGCGAGGCTTCGACCGCCTCATCCAGGCGCACGAGCAACTTCTCCACATCGGCTTCGTGCGGCAGGATTTCGACGCTCAGGCTGGGATCCTCTTCGGCACTGCGCAGGGAATCGAGCAGTTCCTTCACGGTAATCGTCTCGAAGGAACGCGCCGGGAGATAATGCGGCGGGTCGTCGGCGGTTTCGGTGATGTAGCCGGCGCGCTGGATGGCCGTTAGCACGGCTTCGACCGACATCACCGGCACGCCGAGTCGGCCGGCGAGGGCCTCGAGCGACCAAGCCGGGGTGTTGGTGTAGTAGTTGCGGCCGATGAACGTCGCGATCAGCAGCGCGATCTTTTCCTTGACGCGGTTGCTGAGCCGGAACTCGCGCCGCGGCGTGACCAGCAGCGCCGGGTACTGGTGGTAGCAGGCGATGCTGGCGCCGATGAGCACGATGAGCCAGTTGAGGTACAGCCAGATCATCGAGAAGATGACGATCGCGAAACCGGCGTAGATCGCGGTGTACTTGGTCGAGACCGCGATGAAGGCGGCGAAGCCCCAGCCGAGCGCCTGCCACAGGACCCCGGCGACGGTGCCGCCCACCAGCGCCGACCCCACGCGCACGCGGGTGTTGGGCATGAGCACATACATGAAGGTGAAGGCCGCAATCACGAAGAAGAAGGGAAGCAGCGTGGCCACGAGTTTGACCAGCGTACCCAGGGGTTCGATCGCGAGCATGGCCTGCACGGCACTGCTGCCGAAGAAGGCCGCCGTAACGCCCACGGCCGAGAAGATCAACAACGGACCAACCATGAGCACGCTCAGGTACTGGCTGAAGCGCTGAGCCATCGGGCGGGCGCGTTTGACGTGCCAGACGAAGTTGAAGGCATGTTCGATCTTCTGCAGCAAGGTAATGACTGTATATATAAGGAGTCCAAGACCGAGTGCGCCGAGCACGCCGACCTTGATGTTGTTGACAAAGCCGATCACCTCGTTGGTGATCTCTACTCCCTTCTCGCCCAGCGGCGCGAGCAGCGCCAGTAACGCCGGGCGCACCTGGTTGTGCACGCCGAATCCCTTGAGCACTGAGAACGACAGTGCCAACAGTGGCACCAGCGAAAGCAGCGTGGTGTACACCAGGCTCATGGCGCGCAGCGTGAGTTGACCTTCGCCGAGGTCGCGCCCGACCGCATACACCGTGCGCAGCGCAAGTACGATCCGGCGGCGCAGTATGGAGACGGCACCGAGATCCTCACCCCAGAGAAAATCATGGGAACGCTGACTGATTTGGGTAAGCAGTTTCATGGGCCTGTGAATGGGTGGCGGGGTGATAGGGATCAATAATACCGCGCTGACGGGGAGATGACAGCTAAGGTGTAATCTACATGTAAAGCCTGTTGCTGCCGGGGGTGCAACGGAAATCGTTGCACCCGCTCGGCGGCGTGAACACGATAACGTAGCCCTGCTGCGCTCGGCCTGTCATAAGAGCAGTGTGTTCACGACAATTTCGCCGGGAGCGAAATTGGACGCGCGTTAGCGCGCCCCGCAGGGGTGCGCGCCAGGGGCGAGGCGGATAAGAAGACGGTCCGGTGGATCGTCTTCCCGCCAAGCGGGCCGCCAGGGATGGCGGCCCTGGACTTTCGAGCACGCAAGATGCGAAGCGAGAAAGGCGCGCATCAAAACACCGCCTCACCCCGCCACAGCCTGCCCTCGAATGCTTTAGTCGGGGGCGGGCACGACAGACAAAAAAGACGTCACCCCCGCGATGGCGGAATCCAGACATTACATGTCATCCCCGCGCAGCGGGGATGCATTCGTTCACTTACGTGGAGTTGCAACGCCGGGAGAACTACGAATGAACTAAGCGTGGGCTGGGCTGAGTGACAACGAAGCCTTTGTTACATTACTTATTACGTAACACATCAGCTTACTTCTACTGGTTTAACATCTACTGGCTTCGCTTCTCAGCCCACCCACTTAGGATGGCGCGCCTCTCACAGGTGAGAGGTATTTATTAGAGTTACGCTCCATCGTCCTCGGGATTGAGGACAGCATTAGCCTACGCCGATGCTCCAGAAACTCAACGCAGCGAAATAGTAATTTATGAATTTAGTCGACTATCGAAACATCGATAATGCATCGGTGGTGTCAAGGATCTGGGTTCACGTAGGCGGAGTTAGGGTGTAGCCCGCCTTCAGAAAATCCTTCAAGGACAGAATACAGGTTCCCCGCAGGTGCCCAGACGCAGCATGGCCGGATCGCCGTATATACGAGCGCTGTGTATCTATCGATAAACGGTGCGGTGTATAGCCGCCATTTGAGGCACAGTGTGTCAACGGCTGGCAGACCTTGACGTTAAAACCCGTTAAGTCGCAATAATCCAAGCACCTACAGGAGGAGAATCATCATGGCACAGGACCATTCCCTGACATCGGCCCGCGCGGCGGGCTTCTTCCACCGTTGGCGCCTGGGGCTATTGGGCGCGCTACTGCTGTTTACAGGCGCCTTTCTCGCGGCCTGTGGCGGCGGTTCAGACAACACCAGCAGCGATTCCGGCGTGGTGTACATCGGGCTTACCGACGCCGACGGCGATTTCATCACGTATACCGTGGATGTCACGGCGCTGACGCTCACGCGCGCCGACGGCGCGGTGGTCGACGCACTTCCGGTCACGACGCGCGTCGACTTCGCGCAATACACCGACATGACGGAATTCCTGAACGCCGCGACCGTGCCCGCCGGCGTGTATACGCGCGTGGACATGACGCTGGATTTCACCAACGCCGACATTCGCGTGGCCTCGGGCAGCAATGCGCTTCCGGTCACGCCCAAGGACGGCTCGGGCAACGCGATCACGACGATGTCGCTCCAGGTCATGCTCGACGGCAACCGGCCGCTGGTCGTGCGCCCGGGTATCCCGGCGCATCTGACGCTCGATTTCGATCTGGAAGCGACCAACAGCGTGGATCCGAACACCGCGATCGTGACGGTTTCGCCGCTGCTCCTAGCCGACGTGGATCTGGCAAACCCCAAGGTTCATCGCGTGCGGGGGCCACTGGTGAGCGTGGACCCGACGGCGAGCGAATTTGTCGTCGCGATCCGGCCGTTTCACCGGCTGATCGGCGATTTCGGGCGGCTGACGGTCAAGACCGACAACGCCACGCTGTATGAAATCGACGGGGTCGCGTATCAAGGCGCGGCGGGGTTGACGCAGCTGGACGGCAAGCCGCAAAGCACCGCGACCGTGGCCGTGGGTAATTTCAATGTGGCCACGCACAGCTTCCTCGCCACCGAAGTTTATGCCGGATCGAGTGTCGCCTTCGGCACCAAGGATGTCGTCACCGGCAGTGTGATTGCGCGCAATGGCAATACGCTCACGGTGCGTGGCGCGGCGCTGATGCGCATGGATGGAACGCTGCTGTTCAACGATACCGTCACCGTCACACTCGATGCCAGCACCAAGGTGACACGCCAATTGGGCGGCACCGTCACCGCCGACGATATTTCCGTGGGCAGCCGCATTACCGCCCTCGGCAGCCTGACGGGCTCGACGCTGGATGCCACCAATGGCCTGGTGCGGATCATACTCTCCACCGTCACCGGCAGCGTGAGTCAGATCGGCGCGAACCAGATCACCGTGAACCTCCAGACCATCAACGGGCGGCCGGTCGCGCTGTACACCTTCACCGGTACGGGCTCGGGCGGAATGGACAGCAACCCGACAGCCTACCGCATCAATACCACTGGTTTGAGTCTCGCGAATCTGACGACGAACGATCCGGTGCGTGTGCGCGGCTTCGTGGTGGCCTACGGTCAGGCGGTCACGAATGATTTTAACGCGCAGACCGTGATCGACCTGTCCGATGTGCCGGCATGGATGGCGGTTGCCTGGATGATGCCGCAGTCGAATCCGTTCACGAGTCTGACGAACCAGGCGATGGTGACGGATATCACCGGCAGCTGGCTGCACCACATGTTCCAGCGCGGGGTGGCCACGACGCTGACGGGCAACCCGACGCTGCAGCCCGATCCCGATATCAATGTCATCGGTCACTACGCCATCGTGCGCGGGCACACGGTGCGGCTCTACGGTTCCTTCGCCAGCTTCAGCGACAGGCTTACCGCCGAACTCGCCGCCGCGCACCGCGTGTGGGGCGTGGGCGCGCGCGGAATCTGGGATAGTAACGCGGACACGCTCACCAGCCGCCTGGCGGTGGTAATACTGCAATAAGATTTTGGCAGCGTTTCCATCGGTGCCCTGATAAAAAGCCCGGAGACCTCCCCTGGTCTCCGGGCTTTTTTATTTCCGGTCAGCCGCTAGAAGTTGTGCACCGTGTTGGTTTTGACCGTCACCGAAACCGACGTAGTCCCGCTGAAATTCACCGGTGGAGCGTTCAGTGTATTATCGATAAGCGGATCGTCGGCCACGGCATCGCAGGTAAAGGCGATCGTGTAGCTGCCAGCTTCGAGGAAGGCAGCCATGTATCGATACACGCCATTGTTGTCCTGCTTCACAGTCGCGGTGGTCACCGGATCGGCAGCAATGCCATCGATATCATCCGGTGTCACGCCGCTGCCCGCGAATACGTACACCGCGGGGGTACAGCCAGTGGTAACGAGCGACTGATCGACGGTGCCGGAGATCCAGCCGGCCATGACGTTGTCCACCATGCGCAGCGTCGGACGCAACATGTAACCAATGTTGGAGAGGTTCACTGACTTGCGCAGGTCGAAGTCGATAGTGAAATCAGCACTGCCACCGGCCGGTACGTCGAATCCGCGGTTGAGTTTCAAACCCGTCTGCATGCCGCTGGGAATGGTGAGCTCGTAGGGCGTGCCCGAAACGACAATGTAGGAATCGAGCGGGTCGGCGGTATCGACCATCAAGCGTATCCAGCTGTAGTGGCCGGCCGGGAGCGTGTAACCGTTCAGCAGGAAATCCGCCTGGCCACCGGAAAGCATGAGCAGATCGAGCTTTTTCGGCGCCGATGACATGGGGCACGCGGTATCCGACAGAACGGTATTGGTGGCATCCATCGGGTCCTCGCAGTAATACAGCGTAGTGCGCTTGCCGTCGGCGGACTGGATTTCGAGCCCGCTGAACTGGACGTAGACATGCTCGGCGGTGTCGACCGCGGCGTCGGTGATTTGCAGCGATAGCGTGCCGGTGCCGGCGCCGCCGCTACCGCCGCCCGAGCCGCCACAACTGGAAACGGCCAGTATCGAGCTGAATATGACCAGGGAGCCGTATGTTTTCAGGATGGATGAAGTGTTCATATTTGCTCCTCATAACTGCATTGACTCATTATGTATTTCATCTGGGCACGCCAATATCTCGCGTTACGGGCCGGTCGACAATAGTAGATGCGCCGAACGGTCAAGCTTCCTTGATGTGCGGCAAAAACCCGGATACGGAGTAACTGCATTCCTAACCCGAGTTTCCTTATATTCATGTGGTTTCCCGCCACCCTGTTGTCCCTGCCGCGCGGCGGCTCTACCATATGTATCCCGCTCGGATCACCGCCACGGAAAGGAGGCACGCCATGGTCAACCTGCTCATCAACGGAAAACAGCAGGAGGTGGACGTGGCCGCCGACACGCCGCTGCTGTGGGCGTTGCGCGACCATGTCGGTCTCACCGGCACCAAATACGGTTGCGGCATCGCCGTCTGCGGCGCGTGTACCGTGCTCGTTGACGGACAACCGGTGCGCAGTTGTATCACTTCCGTCTCATCCGTCAGCGGTAAACCCATCACCACCATCGAAGGACTGTCGCCGAAAAATACACACCCCGTGCAGCGCGCGTGGATCGCTGAAGACGTTCCGCAATGCGGCTACTGCCAGTCGGGCCAGATACTTTCGGCGGTGGCGCTGCTGAAGAACAAACCCAAACCCACCGATCAGGACATCGACGAGGCCATGGGCGGCGTGCTGTGCCGCTGCGGCACCTACGTGCGCATCCGCCGCGCCATCAAGAAAGCCGCAACGCTGATGGCGAAGGGGGACGTGGCATGAATACCTCACTGAATCTCAATCGCCGCGAGTTTCTCAAGGTGTCGGCCGCCGCCGGTGGCGGACTGCTGATTTGTTTGTATCTGCCCGGCCGGCTCGAAGCGGCTGCCGGCCCGCATACACCCGTGGAATTCATGCCGAACGCGTTCCTGCGCATCGCACCGGACAACACCGTGACGGTGATATCCAAACATCTCGAGATGGGGCAAGGCGTGTACACCGGTTTGCCGACGATTGTGGCGGACGAGCTGGATGCGGACTGGAGCCAGATTCGCGTGGAATCCGCGCCGGCGGATGCGACGCGTTACGGCAATCTCGCCTGGGGCGGCACCTCGCAAGGCACCGGCGGCAGCACCAGCGTCGCCAATTCCTGGGAGCAACTGCGCCGCGCCGGCGCGACCGCGCGCGCGATGCTGATCGCCGCGGCGGCGCAAACCTGGAAGGTGAACACGCGCACGCTGCGCGCCGAAAATGGTTACGTCATCGATCCCAAGGGCAAGCGACGCGCGAGCTATGGCGAGCTCAGCTCGCTGGCCGCGACGCTGACGCCGCCCGGGGAGGTGAAGCTCAAAACCCCGAAGCAATGGAAACTCATCGGCAAGCATGTGCCACGCACCGACGGCGGCGATAAATCCTGCGGCCGGGCGATTTACGCCAGCGACATCCGCCTGCCCGGCATGCTCACCGCGCTGGTGATGCGTCCGCCGCTGTTCGGCGCCAGGGCCAAGAGCTTCAATGCCGATACGGTAAAGGCGATGCCGGGAGTGAAGGCCGTGGTTGAAATCCCGCAGGGGGTGGCGGTGGTCGCCGGCGATTTCTGGTCGGCGAAACAGGCGCGCGATGCGTTGCAAGTGGAGTGGGATGACAGCGCGGCCGAAAAGCATTCGAGCGATGAACTGCTGGCGCAATATAGCGAGCTGGCTGAAAAACCCGGCGCCGTTGCGCACCAGTCCGGTGACATTACCAAGGGGCTGGCCGGCGCGGCAAAAAAACTCGAAGCCACGTTCGAGTTTCCGTATCTCGCGCACGCGGCCATGGAACCGCTGTCCTGCGTGGTGCGGCTGAGCGACGACGCCTGTGAAGTCTGGGCCGGTTCGCAGCAGCAGACCCTCGACCAGGCCACCGCCGCGCGCATCGCGGGTCTCAAGACCGAGCAGGTCACGATTCATACACTGCTCGCCGGCGGCAGCTTCGGCCGGCATGCGAATCCGACCGCGGATTACATCAGCGAGGGCGTCGAGGTAGCGAAGGCGACGCGCTCCCTGAATGTGCCGATTCGCCTGTTGTGGACGCGCGAGGACGACATGCGCGGCGGCTACTACCGGCCAATGTATGTGCACAGCATCGCCGCCGGTCTCGACAAACGCGGCCGGCCGCTGGCCTGGCAGCATCGCATTGTCGGGCAGTCGATTCTCGCCGGCACCATGTTCAAGTCGATGGTCAAGGACGGCATCGATTTCACGTCGATCGAAGGCGCGGCTAACCTCCCCTACGCCATTCCTAATATGCTGGTGGACCTGCACACCACCCAGGTCGGCGTGCCGGTGCTGTGGTGGCGCAGCGTGGGCAGCACGCACAATGCGTTCTCGACCGAAGTCATGATCAACGAGATGGCCGTCGCGGCCGGCAAAGACCCGGTGGCGTTCCGGCGCGCGCTGCTCAACAATCATCCGCGCCATCGCGGCGTGCTCGATCTCGCGGCGCAGAAGGCCGGCTGGGGCAAGCCGCTGCCGAAGGGACGCTGGCGCGGTGTCGCGGTGCACGAGTCGTTCCATTCTTACGTCGCCGAAGTGGTCGAGATCAGCATCGTCGACGGCAAACCCAAGGTCGAACGCGTGGTGTGCGCCGTCGACTGCGGCGTGGCCGTCAACCCTGACATGGTGCGTGCGCAGATGGAGTCGGGAATAATTTTCGGATTATCGGCGGCGCTGTACGGCGAGATCACGCTCAAGAACGGCCAGGTGGTGCAATCGAACTATCACGACTATCAAATCGTGCGTCTGCCCGAGACCCCGAAGATCGAGGTGCACATCGTGCCCAGCAGCGCCAAGCCGACCGGTGTCGGCGAACCGGGCGTGCCGCCGCTGGCGCCGGCATTGGCCAATGCCGTGTTCGCCGCCACCGGCAAGCCGGTGCGGCGGCTGCCGATCCGGATCTAGCCGATGGAAACCGCGGACCGTGAAGTCCTGCGCACCGCCGTCGACTGGCTGACGGCGGGCGAGACGGTTTATCTCGCCACCGTCGCCAAAACCTTCGGCTCGTCGCCGCGGCCACCAGGATCGCTCGCGGCGCTCGTCACCTCCGGCCGCTTCGTCGGTTCGGTCTCGGGTGGTTGCATGGAAGAAGACCTGGTGACGCGGCTGCGCACCGGCCGGTTGCCGGAGAAATTTCCCGCCGTGATCACGTATGGGGTAACGCAGGAGGAGGCACAGCGCTTCGGTCTACCCTGCGGTGGCAAGCTGGAGCTGGTGCTCGAACGGCTGGAAAGCGCGGCGTCGTTGAAAACCATTCTGGATAAAATCGACGAACGCCAGCTGGTGGTCCGGCAGCTGTGTCTCGACACCGGCGAAGCGAGCCTGCATCCGGCCACGGCGCGCGATGAGTTCTTCTTCGATGGGAAGAATTTGCGCAAACTGTTCGGTCCGAGCTGGCGGCTGCTGCTGATCGGTGCCGGACAATTGTCACGCTTCGTGGCGCAGATGGGCCTGGCGCTCGACTACGAAGTGATCGTCTGCGAACCGCGCGAGGAGCTGGTGAGCCTGTGGCGGGTGGACGGCGCCGTCATTGATGAAGGCATGCCGGATGATGCGGTGCGGGTACTGGCTGACGAACGTTGCGCGGTGCTGGCGCTGACGCACGATCCCAAGCTTGACGACATGGCGCTGCTGGAAGCGCTCGAGTCCCCGGCGTTCTACGTGGGAGCGCTCGGCTCGCACGCCAACAACGACAAGCGCCGCGCGCGCCTGGCCACGCTTGGCGTGTCGCGCGAGAACCTCGCGCGCCTGCACGGGCCGGTCGGGCTGCCGATCGGCAGCAAGACGCCGGCGGAGATCGCAGTTGCGGTGCTGGCGGGCGTGACCGCCGCGCGTCATGGGATAGCGCTCGAAGTCCGGTCGCCGGAGGCGCCGGCGCGCCTTCTGGTCAGCGGATAGCGCGATCGATACACCCTCGCTGTCGCGGTGGAGGGATTGATGAAATGACCCCCCATATCGTCGGTGTGCTGCTGGCGGCCGGTCGCGGCGAGCGTTTCGGCGACCACAAACTGCTGGCACGCCTGCCCGACGGCACGGCCATCGGCGTGGCGGCGGCGCGCAACCTCATCGACGCCCTGCCCGATTGCGTCGCCGTGCTGCGTCCCGGCGATGAAATTCTCGCGACACTGCTCGCGGCGGAGGGACTGCGTATCGTCGTCAACCCGAATGCCGACGGCGGCATGGGCACGAGCCTGGCCCGCGGCGTCGAGGCGACCGAGGCCAACGGCTGGGTCATCGCGCTGGCTGACATGCCCGTGATCCGGCCCGCGACCATCCAGGCCGTGGCCGAGGCGATTGCCGCCGGCGCGCCGCTCGCGGCACCGGTCTACCGCGGGGAACGCGGTCATCCCATCGGATTTTCGCGCCGCTTTCGCGCGGCGCTTGCCGCGCTGGGTGGTGACCGCGGCGGACGCGACATCCTGGCGCAACACGACAAGGAATTGCGCCTGATCGATGTGGACGATCCGGGCGTGCTGGTCGACATCGATCGTGAAGGCGATATCACCGCGATAAAAAGCTGACGGCGGATTCCCTGTTCTTACCTCTTGGGATGCTTCTGAAAGAATTCCCAGATCACATCGGTGGCGCTGATCTTATCGAAGGATTTACCGATCACGCGCTCCGGCAAGTGACTCATCCCGCCCGGCCAGAAATGCCCCATGCCGGAGACGGTATAGAAAACCACCTCAACATTGTCTTGGCAGGCGGTGTAGGCAAGACCATTGACGCCGTCGCGGTTGTAGACTGTTTTCGGTTCGGGTACGCAACCGAGCATGTTCACCCACTTCCGGATAAAGTCCCGCACCGGTGGTTTATTGCCGGCCGGTTTCCCGCCGAGCGATATCTCACCGCCTTCGAGCGGGTTCAACGGATCAGCGGTGCCCGTGAGGTACAACAGCGAGAGCGGCTCGGCGGGTCTGGGCTCATCGAGCCAGTCGCTGCCGGCGACGGGCGCAATCGCCGCGAGGCGCGCGGAAAGCTCGCGCCCCGCGCGAAACGTCATGGACGCGCCGTTGGAAAATCCGGTGGCATAAAGGCGATGCGGGTCGATGCAAAATTTCGTGCCCAGGTCGTCGAGCATGGCGTTGACGAAACCGACGTCGTCGATGTTCTTTAACGACGCGGCAACGACGGCGCGATGCGAACCGTCGTTCCAGCTCTGCGGGTTGGCCACGAAGCTGGCACGGCGGGCGGGATCGCGTGGCACACCCTCCGGATACACCACGAGGAGATTTTCCTTGTCCGCTTTGGCGGACCAGCCGGTCTCCTCCATCGCGCCACGCGCCTTGCCACCGCCGCCGTGAAACATGATGACGACGGGGACCGGGATTTTCCCGTCGTAAGATTTCGGCACATGCACGACGTAATGGCGCTTCTGACCGTTGAGGGCCAGTTCAAGCGTGTGATCGCCGGGTCGCATATTTGTGGGCATGGTGGTTGCTGCCTGGGCAAAGACTGCCGTCATGCCGTCGAGCAGGATGGCTGTCACCAAGAATACCGCTAGTTTGATTCCGATACCCGGGGGCATCTCTTCTCCCTTTGCTGCGCGCATTACCGGCAGATTCAAGCTACTGCCGAAGATTCGCGCCTACCTGCTTGCCGGCTTTCGCCGGTGATTCACGTTTGATTATAACCTCGCTTTGGCGAGGGAATGAGATGCTTTGAAGTAACGTCTATCTGGAGTTAAATCGCCGCCTGGGCACTAATGCTTTTGACGGTGGTGGACATGACATACCTATAAGTAGCGGCTGAGAAGGTGACTGCATGAAACTTCTTATTACTGCACTGGCGCTCGCGCTGTTCGTCGCAGGCGTTCCAGCCACGGCCGAGGCAGCCCCCGGCAAATTGACCGGTGGCCAGAAGTACGACATGCCGGCGTGGTTCAAGATGAGCTTTCTCGATCTGAAAGACGATCTGAAAGAAGCCAACGCGCACGGGCGACAGATAATGCTGTTTCTGCATCTCGAAGAATGTCCGTATTGCGCGCGCATGCTTAACGAGAATTTCCGCGAAGGAACGACCCGGGAATTCATCGAACGTCACTTCGACGTGATCGGCATCGATATTCGCGGCGGCCGTACCGTGGAGTGGTTCGACGAGCATCAATACTCG
>DATICK010000120.1:0-16363 GCA_035456865.1 Sulfuricaulis sp. | reverse complement strand
CCGGACAAGGGGCTCAAGGTCAATCCGCTGGGGGTAACTCTTACCGGCTGTCCGCTGGACGAAAAAATCTCCGAGATGCACAGCCTGAAAAAATCCGGCTGCACCATCGGGGCGCTGGCGATGATCACGGTGGACAATCCGATGTGCGCCGCCACCGGGCACCGCATCTGCAACGATTGCATGAAGGCCTGCATCTACCAGAAACAGGAGCCGGTCAACATCCCGCAGACCGAGACGCGCATCCTCACCGACGTGCTCGACCTGCCGTGGGGCGTGGAGATTTACGACCTGCTGATCCGCTGGAACCCGCTGCGGCCGCGCCAGTGGTCGCCTAAACCGTACAACGGGCTCAAGGTGCTGGTGTTCGGTATGGGTCCGGCGGGCTTCACGCTCGCCCACCATATGCTGATGGAAGGTTTCGCCGTGGTCGGCGCCGACGGCCTCAAGATCGAACCGCTACCCGAGAAGCTTGTGCGCGAACCGATCCGCGATTACACCGACCTCGAGGAGGCGCTCGACACCCGCACCATGACGGGGTTTGGCGGTGTCGCGGAATACGGCATCACCAATCGCTGGGACAAGAATTTCCTCAAACTCATCTATCTCTCGTTGGCACGCCGGCCGCACTTCCAGGTGTTTGGTGGAGTGCGCTTCGGCGGTACGCTGACCGTCGAGGACGCCTGGCACCTTGGTTTCGATCATCTCGCCATCTGCATCGGCGCCGGCCTGCCGCAGGCCCTGCCCATTCCCGGCAGCCTCGCACCCGGCATGCGCCAGGCAAACGATTTCCTCATGGCGCTGCAACTGACCGGCGCGGCCAAACATTCTAGCCTCGCCAACCTGCAGGTGCGCCTGCCCGCGGTGGTGATCGGCGGCGGTCTGACCGGCGTGGACACCGCCACCGAGATTCAGGCGTACTACATCGTGCAGGTCGAAAAAATGCTGGAGCGCTTCGAAACACTGGCCAAGGCCAAGGGCGAAGTGGCGGTACGCGCCGGGCTCGATGCGGCGTCCCTGAAAATCTTGGATGAATTCCTTGCGCATGGGCGCACGGTGCGCGCGGAACGCGAGCGCGCCCGCAAGGCCGGCACCTCGCCCGATCTTTTAAAGCTCATCCGCCAGTGGGGCGGCGTCACCATCGCCTACCGCAAGGGCATGAACCAGTCGCCCGCCTACACCCGCAACCACGAGGAAATCATCAAGGCCTTCGAGGAAGGGATCTACTACGCCGAGGGTCTCGATCCGAAAGAGGCGCGCATGGACCCGGACGGCCAGGTCGAGGCCCTGGTAGCCAAACGGCTGCGACCGGACGAAAACGGCAAGTGGCTGGACACCGGCGAGAAAGTGATTATTCCGACGCGCGCCATTCTGGTGGCCACCGGCGCGCGCCCGAACGTCGCCTACGAGTTCGAACACAAGAACACTTTCCTCAAGGAGCGCGGTCACTACCAGACCCACCACGCCGTGCTCGGCGGCCTGGAGCCGATCGCGGTCGCACCGCACTGCAAGACCGACGACTTCGGCCCATTCACGTCCTACACGAGCCCCGAGGGGCGGCACGTGAGCTTTCTCGGCGATACACACCCGGTGTTTCATGGCAGCGTGGTCAAGGCCGTCGCCTCCGGATTGCGAACCTATCCCAGGATCGTGGCGACACTCGGCGCCCGCGTGAACCAGAAAGGCGATGTCAGGGAATACCATCAATTCCGCACGCGCATCGAGGAAGCGCTGGCCGCGCGCGTGGAATCGGTCAGGCGTCTCACGCCCTCGGTGGTGGAGCTCAAGGTACGCGCGCCATTGGCGGCGAAACGCTTCAAGGCCGGGCAGTTCTTCCGATTGCAGAATTTCGAGACGCAGTCGGCGCTGGTGGACGGCACGCGCCTGCAAACCGAGGCGCTCGCCATGACCGGCGCGCGCGTGGACCCCGTTGCGGGTACGGTGTCGCTCATGGTGATTGAGCGCGGTGCAAGCTCGCGACTGGTGGCGGGGCTCAAGCCGGGCGAACCGGTGGCGCTCATGGGACCGACCGGTGTGCGCGCGACCATTCCGGATGGCGGCGAAACCATTCTCTTCATCGGCGGCCGCCACGGTGCGGCGCATGTGCAGTCCACCGGCAAGGCGCTGCGCGAGCATGGCAATCGCGTGCTGTTCGTGGGTTGCTTCGACAGCGCGCAGGATGTATTTTGCCAGAATGAAATCGAGGCGGCGGCGGATGCGGTGCTGTGGGTCACCGCCAGCGGTGCATCGATCAAATCGCGCCGACCGCAGGACCATGCCGTCACGGCGTCCGTGCTGGACGCCATTGTCCAATATGCCTCGGGCAAGATGGGCGACATTCCAATCAAACTTGAAGAAGTCACGCGCATGCAGGTGGTCGGCAGTAACCGGCTGGTGCGCCTCATCCGCGACGCGCGCAAAAAGGAGCTTCAACCGTATCTGACGAAGCAACCGGCGACCACCGGCTCGATCAACACCCCAATGCAATGCTGCCTGAAAGGCGTATGCTCGCAATGCCTGCAGTGGCAGATCGATCCGCACACCGGCAAGCGTACCAAGGCCGTGTTTAGCTGCTCGTGGCAGGACCAGCCGCTCGACATCGTGGACCTCGACAACCTCGACGAGCGCCTGTCGCAGAACCGGGTTCAGGAACACCTGACCAATCAGTGGCTGGATTTCTTGCTTGAACGCCATAATATAAGGCGGGTTTAAACCGACTCGCCGTCACTCAGGCGGCGAATGAGGAGTTCAAGGTAGGCGACCGGGTACGCATTTTATCCGGCGGCGGTACGACGCCGGTTACGCACTAGATTTATATCCTTGCGTCGAGTGGACTTAGGCCGCGTGTACTTGTGGGTGACTGCCCCACGAAAGATTTTTTGTGCGTGCGCGAAGCGCGCGATTGAAAAAAATAATTGCGGGATGCTCCCGCCCCGCACCCAGGGTTTCTTTTCTTTGCTCGTGCAAAGAAAAGAAACCAAAAGAAAGCACGCCCCCTGGTCTGCGCCGGCTTCGCCGGTTCCCTCACCTCGCGTTCGCCTCAGCGGGTGCGCCCGGCGAGTTGGCGAGCGCCCGGTGGGGCGAGGAACGGAGGAAGAAGTCGCGCGCTCCGGGGCGGATTTCTTTTGGTGACTTTTCTTTGTCCGTACAAAGAAAAGTCACCCAGGGTGCAGGGGCGGAGCCACCCGCAATTAGCTTTTCAACTCGCGCGCGGAGCGCGCTCAACTATTTACGGAACAACCAGACGAGCAGTGACAGAACCAGGCTGACGAGAATCATGGTGGTGAGTGGAAAATAAAACCGGAAATTCTCGCGCTCGATCAAGATATCCCCGGGCAGCCGCCCTAACCCCAGCTTGACGAGCCACGGCCAGGCAACACCCACGACGACGAGAATAATGCCCAGCGTAACCAGAATTCGCGTCATGCGGATGACGTTTCCAGAAACCGCAGTATCTCCTCGCGACGATGCATGGCGTCATGGTACCCCAGATCGATCAACTCCCGGCAGTAGGGTTTCTCGAACAACAGGTAACTGATCAGATTCGAGCCATTGCGATTGAAAGCACCGAGACCGCGCAGCAGGAAGCGGATCGACCATGGGAGGTGATGGGCGTGGCGTGCGGCTATTTTTTCCAGGTCTTCGCTCGGTGAAATTACGAGAACATCGACATTGCGCAGGGTTACACCGCTTTCGCGCAGGTGGTGCGCCGGAATGAGACGAATGGTCTTGTTGATGCGCTGCAGGCGTTCGAGATCCGCCTCAAGACTGTCGAGAAAAATACTGTTCAGCACATGGCCGGCAATCTGGGCGATCGAGGGATATTCAGCGGTCTCGCCACGCACCATCGCGGAGGTGTCTTCCTGGCGCACGCCGACCACGAGCACGCGATCCGCACCCAGATGAAGCGCCGAGCTGATGGGCGCCATCTGGCGCATGGAACCGTCGCCGAAATACTCGCGGTTGATCTTCACCGCGGCGAACACGAACGGAATGGCGGACGAAGCCATGAGATGATCGAGCGTGATAGTGGCCACGCTGCCCACTCGCCGCGCGCGTTTCCACATCGTCAGCGACGGTGCCCCCTGAAAAAAGGACACGGACTGGCCGGAGCTGTAGCCCGAGGCGGTGACGCTCAAGGCATGCAGAGCGCCGGCATTGATGGATTCCTGGATCTTGGCGAAGGGCATGGTGCGGTACAGCAAGCCACGCAGTGGGGTGCGGTCGAGCAAGGCGTGTGGGTTGCGTCGCCCGAGTCCAGCCGCCACCATGGCCACGAACCAGCGCAGGCCGTTGGCCAGCACGCCGGGGACATCGGCGCGGAAAACCTGGTCCACGTGAAAATTCTGCCACACGCGGACGAGTCGCCGTACGCCTTCATGAAACCGCGTGGCGTAGATGGCGAGGGTGGTGGCGTTAATCGCCCCCGCCGAGGTGCCGCTCAGGATGGGGAATGGGTTGGGACAATCCGATGGAAGCATCTCGGCGACCGCCTTGAGCACGCCCACCTGATAGGCCGCGCGCGCGCCGCCGCCGGCCAGGATCAGCCCTACCTTGGGTTTGTCCGCAATATCCGTCATGGCGCTGCCGCGCGGGGTCCTTGTTGTTGACGATGTGCGGATAGCGGCGATGAACTGCCGTGATCATTTATATCCGACATCTTTGCTTCATTATTATAGTCAACCTCAGTCAGGGCCAGGCCCGACGATCCGAACCGTCCGTCCAGGCGCCATACTCGCTAAGTTGAGGCCAATCATCGGTTATGCAGTACAGCCGCGGCACGATTTGCTAGACTTCGTCCATCGCGTTCAGAAAAGGTCGTCCCGATGAATTCACCCATCACCGAAACCATGGTCTATGACGCTCTCAGGAAGGTCATGGATCCGGAATTGAGACATAACATCGTCGAACTGGGTTTCATCCAGGAAATCGACATTGTCGATGACTATGTGCATCTCGATATCCAGCTCACCACGCCCAATTGCCCCTACGCCGACACTATCGTGGCGCAGATCAAGCACGCCGTGGAAGGCGTACAGGGCGTAAAACGCGTCGAGGTCGAACGCGCCTGCATGAAAGAGCTTTAATCACCGCCGCGGCAGACGCTGGCGGCATGCGGCGTGTTCGTCAGTGCCTGGCGCAACTCCCGCCCCCTAAACTTGGCCCCGGCTATCCGCATCAAAACCGCCGTCCATGAACAGCTCGTTCACTGATCGGACACTTGCCCTCGCGGGCCTGTTTCAGGCCGCGCACCTAGTGCAGCAATTGGCACGGGAAGGCCACACCGATACCTCCGCGTTTATCGCCATCATTCAGGCCCTGACAAAGATTGATGCTCCCAGTACGGAGGCGGTGTACGGCGGGGTGCAGGGCGTGGCGCTTGGCCTGGACCTGTTGCGCAACAAGCTTGGCGGGGTCACCGACACCGGCGATGTCGAGATCGCCAAATACGTCATCTCCATGATTCACCTCGAAGGCCAGCTGCGGCGACACCCGGAAATGCAGGATGCCATCCGTCGCGGCATCGAGGCGATACAGTCGCAGATGAAATTCTTCGAGGCGAAGGAAAACGGCGAGGCAGTGCATCCGCGGCTCGTGGAAAAGCTCGCGGAACTCTACAGCCAGACGATCAGCACGCTCACGCCGCGCATCATGGTCGATGGCGAGCACGGCCATCTGAGTAACCCGCTGATCGCCGCCAAGGTGCGCGCGGCCTTGTTCGCCGGCATTCGTTCGGCGTTTCTGTGGCGCCAGCTCGGCGGCAACCGCTGGCAACTGCTATTGATCCGGAAAAAAATCGCGGGCGAGGCAGCGAAAATTCTCGATGGCCTGCGCGTAGCGTCGACGAATTAACCGGCTATTTCCGCGACGGATGCTTGGCCAGTTTGCGCTGCAGCGTGCGCCGGTGCATGCCGAGTCGGCGCGCGGTTTCGGAGATATTGCCGTCGCTTTCCGCCAGCACCTTCTGGATGTGCTCCCATTCCAGACGAGAAAGCGGCAATGGTTTGGTTTCCACCGGCACCGCGGTGTTGCCACTGTCGCGGCTGAACGCCGCGACAATCTCATCGGCGTCGGCGGGCTTGGCAAGATAATGCGTGGCGCCAAGCTTGATTGCCTCGACCGCGGTGGCCACGCTCGCAAAACCGGTGAGCACCACGATCCGGGTATGCGCGTCCAGCGCCTTCAGCTTTTTGACCAGTTCGAGACCCGAAGGTCCGGGCATCTTGAGGTCAATCACGGCGAATTCGGGCGAATCGTTTTCCGCCGCGGCCAGTCCTTCGCCGACCTCATGCGCCACCCTCACGGCAAATCCACGCCGTTCGAGCGCCGCAGACAATACCTGGCAGAAGATGGCGTCGTCGTCGACCAGCAACAAGCTGGGCTTATCCGTCGTGTTTTCCGTGTTCATGCCGATGCCTCCACCCGCAGATTGGACAGCGGCAGGGTAAGTCGGGTGCAGACCCCCCCGCCCTCGCGATTATACAAACGCACGCTGCCGCCGAATCGGTTCAGAGTGGCATGCGCCAGAAACAGGCCGAGACCGAGCCCCTCCCCTGGCGCCTTGGTGGTGAAGAACGGCTGACCGGCAGCGCGTTCGGCGTCGGGTGTCAGCCCCGCGCCGCGATCGCAGATCTCCAGCACCAGTTCGTGCTCGTCCCAGTGCGCGCTGATCTCGATATTGTCCGGCGAGGCATCCGCCGCGTTGTTGAGAATATTCACGATCGCCTGGCTCAAGGTCTGCTCCGCCACGATCAGCGGCGACGGCCGCGGCCCGTCGAACCGGTGTTGTGCCCTTACGCCCAGCCGTATCGCTTTCCAGTCGCGCAACAGTTCATCCAGATAATCTTCCAGCGGCATGCTTCCGCCGCCCTCGGCGCGGGCAGCGCCGGCGGAGGCCGACAGCGTCGCGAGGATGGATTTGCAGCGGTCGATCTGCTCGCGCAACACGCGCAAACTCGCGCGCAGCGCCGCGGAATCGCCGGCATCCCGCTCCAGTTCCTTCGTCAGTACCGCCATAGTGGAAAGCGGTGTGCCCAGCTCGTGCGCCGCGCCCGCCGCCAGCGTACCGAGCGCCAGGATGCGCTCATTGCGCAGTTCATCTTCGCGCATCCGCGCCAGCAACCGGTCACGGCTGCGCCGTGTCTCGGCCATGTTCACGGCGAACCAGGCGATCAATCCCGCGCTCAGCAGGAAACCAAGCCACATGCCCATCACATGCATGCCGAAGTCGTCGCTATGCGTGTCGTGACTGTGGGGCAGCGGCAGATTAAAAAACATCAACATGGAGTAACAGGTCATTGTCACGGCCGCCATGGCCCAGGTGTAACCCGCGGGCAGCGCGGCCGCGGTCAGCGCCAGCGGCAGCAGGTAAAGAATGACGAAGGGGTTGGTGGAACCGCCGCTGAAGTAGAGCAGCGCGGTCAGCACCGCGACATCGAGGGCCAGATGGATAAACAGTTCGTTCTCGCCCACTGGCCACGGGCGCTGCATCCGCAGCCAGGTCAGGAAATTCAGCAGCGCCATTCCGGCGATGATGGCCATCAGCGGCCGCAACGGCAGGGGCATGTGCAGCGAGGTCACTGCGAACCAAACTGCCAGGAGCTGACCGGCCAGCACGATGCAGCGCAAAACGACCAGACGCCGGAGATTGATGGCGGATGAGGAAGACAGTGACTGGGTGGAATTCATCGGTATCTAAGGATACGTGGAATATCCGTTACTTTAGCCATATTTCCCCGGAACCGACACAGCAGCCCTGGACCTTCGAGTGGAGCGGGAAGCGCAGCGATGAAGGGCCTGCGACACAAATTCGCCGGGAGCGAATTTGGTCGCGCTTCAGCGCGCCCGTAGGGCGCAGACCAGGGATGGCCTGCGACAAATTGCCGCGCGACATCATGCCATATTGATTGCCGTGCTGGCTCCATCTAGTTTGCGGGTTTCGTCAATAACAGACTATTTCACTTTACCATTACTGATGAAGACCGCATCTTGCCGGCGAACAGTCCCGCCCGCATCCTGGACGGCCTTTGGCTTATCGGCAGCTGTGCACATCGGCGTCATGTTCGGATTCGGGCCATTCGTCGATTCCGCTCCCCGGCCGGGTATGTTCGAACCGATTGATGTTGCCCTGCTAGCCGAACCGGCATCCAAGCCCGCACTGAAATCAACGATTGATCCAGGACCGGCCTCGATTGCCGAGGCGCGGGAAATTCCACGCGCGACGGAATCCAGCCCAGACAGGATCGACGCTGATGCCGCGTCCACGCCAGAGAATTCTCAGACCGTCGACAACGAAACCCTGGTGGAATCCCGTTACGATGTCGCCGCGCTGAACAATCCCAAACCACTCTACCCTCTGGTCGCACGCAGGAACGGTGCGCAGGGACGGGTTGTTTTGAGCGTGCAGGTAAGTGCCAGTGGCGCCAGCAGCGAGGTGCTGCTCAAGCACAGCAGCGGGTACACCATTCTCGACAACGCGGCCCTGCAAACCGTGCGGCGCTGGCATTTTATTCCCGCGCGGCGTGGCGATACACCAGTCGAATCATGGGTCGATGTGCCCATCACCTTTCGCCTCGAAAGCTAAAACGATCCCCAACCCCACCTCTTTATCAATACGAAGGAAACGCTACCATGCAAGCACCTGTCTGGCGGTCGCTGATACTTGCCCTGACATCCGCTCTCCCAGCCGTCGCTGTGTCTGAAGATAACCCCTTGCTCGATGAAGTCATCGTCACGGCGCCGCAAGTCTCGGACCCGCTGACCGTGGTCACCGACCCCAGATCGCCGCGCCAGCCGGTGCCGGCGCATGACGGCGCCGATTATCTCAAGAACATCCCGGGCTTCTCGGCCGTGCGCAAGGGCGGCACTGACGGCGACCCGGTGTTGCGCGGGCTGGCCGGTTCGCGCCTGAACGTGCTCATGGATGGTCAATACATCCTCGGTGGCTGCGGCGGACGTATGGACCCGCCGACGGCCTACGTCTTCCCCGAGGCCTATGAACGCATCACGGTGTTAAAGGGTCCGCAAACCGTCATGCATGGCGGCGGCAACCTCGCCGGCACGGCGCTGTTCGAGCGCCGGACGCTCGCCTTCGAAGAACCGGGGACGCGCACCTTCGGCGGCGCGCTGGTCGGCAGCTTCGACCGCCACGACGAGCTGCTGGACGTCACCGGCGGCGCGCCCGCGGGATTTGCGCGCGTCATCGGTACAAGCACCAGTTCCAACGACTATGAGGATGGCGCCGGCAACAAGGTGCATTCCGCCTATACGCGCTGGAGCACGAGCCTCATCGGCGGCTGGACGCCGGACTCCGACACGCGCGTGGAACTGTCCGTGGACCGCAGCGACGGCGAGGCGCGCTACGCCGACCGCGCCATGGACGGGACCCTGTTCGATCGTACCGGCTACGGCATGAAATTCGAGAAGTCCGGCATTTCGCCGCTGCTCGGGAAACTCGAGGCGCAGGTCTATCACAACTACGTGGATCACATAATGGACAACTTCTCGCTGCGGCCGAAGACCGCGGCGATGTACATGATCAACAATCCCGATCGCACAACTCAGGGCGCACGCGTCGCGGGCCAGCTGTCCGTGGCGACCCGCACGTCTCTGAACGTTGGTATCGATTATCAGAAAAACGAGCACACCCTGCGCTCGGCAAGCGGGATGACGGTTCCCGACATTGATGCCATCGTACGCAAACCAGACATGACTTTCGAAAATACTGGAGTTTTCGCCGAAACCGAACACGCACTGGATGACCAACAGCGGCTGATCGGCGGGCTGCGTTTCGACCGGCTCAACGTGGACAACGAAAAAACCACCGGTTCGGGTGCACTCAGCAGCGACACCGACCGGACCAAGGCGGCATTCGTGCGCTACGAACAGGAGACCGCGCCGCAAACCTATTACGTCGGGCTCGGGCATGCCGAGCGCCCGGCCGACTGGTGGGAACGCAGCACATACAACAATTTCTTTCTCGAGCCCGAGAAGAGCAACCAGCTCGACGCCGGTGTGATTCACGCGACCGAAAAATGGCGCGCGTCGCTTTCCGTCTTTTACGCCAACATCGACGACTTCATCCTGACGCGCAACAACAACACCGCGCGCAACATCGACGCCACCACTCACGGCGCCGAGGCCGACCTGGCCTACGCGCTCGGTGGATCGTGGAAAACCACGGCGACGCTCGCCTGGACTCACGGCGACAACCTCACCGACGACGCCCCGCTGGCCCAGATTCCGCCGCTCGAAGCACGGCTCGGCTTGGTCTATGACGACAAGACCTGGTCGTTCGGCGTGCTGGCTCGCGCGGTGGACAATCAGGACCGGGTGCAAGTCGGCTACGGCAGCATCGTCGGACAGGATATCGGGCCGACGCCGGGCTTCACGGTGTATTCGATCAACGCCGGCTACCGCCCGAAGAAAGGGACGCTCATCAGCGCCGGCATCGATAATCTCTTCGACAAAATCTACGCCGAGCATCTGAGCCGCTCCGGAGCGGCGGTGGCAGGTTACACGCAGACGACGCGCGTGAACGAACCGGGGCGGAATCTCTGGCTCAAGGCGAGCATCGCGCTGGATTGAGGCTGATAGCGTGTGAAGCTGTGCCTGCGACAAATTGTCGCATTGTGCTCGCTTGCCTGCTTCTTTAGTTTTACTCTAACAATAAAACGACTGTGCTGTCGGGAGAACAAATAAGTGAAATGCCAAGTCCTGTTGGCCTGCGCCCTGACATTTCCTATCGCTCTGTGCGGCACACTGCCGGCACGCGCCAGTTGCGGCGCGGCTTTCTGCACGCTTAATACTCACTGGGAAACTCAGGGCGTGTGGACGGAACCAGGTCTGCGTGTGGATCTGCGTTACGAATATCTCAAACAGGACCAGTTACTCGCCGGACGCCATAAAACACAGCCCGAGGGTGTTCCCAACACCCACGACGAAATTCAAACATACAACCGCAATCTGTTCATGGGGGTGGATTATTCATTCGATCAACATTGGGGCGGATCGTTGCAACTGCCCTGGATCAATCGCCAGCACGTTCACATTCACAATGATGCGCCGCCTGAAACCGAGACCTGGAAATTCGACGAGCTGGGAGACGCCCGCGTTATCGGGCGCTACCAGTTCTCGCCCGATGCCGATAACCATGCCGCGCGAGGCGTGACCGCGGGATTGAAATTGCCCACGGGTGAGTTCGACAAAACCAACGCGGAAGGCATGCCGGCCGAACGCAGCCTGCAACCCGGCAGTGGCACGACCGATCTATTGCTTGGGTTTTACACGAACTCGCTCATGCTTATCGGCGATCGACCGGCGCGAAAGTTTTTTCAAGCTAGCGTTCAGTATCCCGCCAATGCCCGTAACGACTTCCGGCCCGGAAATATCTATGGACTGGATGCGGGGGTTACTTATCAAATGCTGAGCGCCTGGTACGGAATGCTCCAACTCAATGGACAAATCAAGGATCGGGACCGTGGCCCCGCCGCGGAGCCGGCGGAAAGCGGCGGGAGTTTTGTGTGGCTGAGTCCGGGCCTGAGCTATGCCGCCACCCACCGCGTGCGGGCTTATGGCTTCGTCCAACTTCCGCTCTACCAGCGTGTCAACGGGGTACAACTCACGGCCTCGTGGGCCGCATCATTGGGAATCACGACAAATTTTTAGCCATATTTGGCTGATATTATGGGCCGTCTTGGCATGTCCCTTGCGCGGTTGCGAGGCCGATGACAAGAGAGTAACGTGCGCGCGCATTCGCCCCCCCCGGGAGTTTCGATTGGAAAACAACAACAGCGAAGCGCACCCCCAGAAATCCTCGACCGCCGGACTCACCCTGCTCGCCCTCGGCGTCGTTTACGGCGACATCGGCACCAGCCCACTCTACGCCGTCAAGGAAACCTTCGCCCCGGCGCACGGCATTGCCCTGGGCACGGAGAACATCCTCGGCGGGCTCTCGACCATTTTCTGGTCGCTCATGATCGTGGTCACGCTCAAGTACGTCACGCTTACCATGCGCGCCAACAACAGGGGCGAGGGTGGCATCATGGCGCTGCTCGCGCTCGCCTCCTCCGCGGTCAAGGACCAGCCACGCTGGCGCATGCTGATCCTCGCGCTCGGCGTGGTCGGCACGTCCCTGTTCTACGGCGACGCCGTGCTCACGCCGGCGATCTCGGTGCTCTCCGCCGTCGAGGGGATCGAGGTCGGCACCCCGGCATTCAAGCACTACGTGATCCCGATCGCGGCGATCGTGCTGGTGACTCTCTTCGCGTTCCAGCGCCAGGGCACGGCGGTTGTCGGCGCGTTCTTCGGGCCGGTTTGCGTGTTGTGGTTCCTCGCCCTCGGCGCGGTCGGGATAGGCAACATCGTGCATAACCCGGTGGTGCTGAGCGCGCTCGATCCGTTGCACGCGCTGCGCTTCGTCACCGGTCACGGCTTCGCTTCGTTCGTGGTGCTCGGTTCCGTGCTGCTCGCCTTCACCGGAGCCGAGGCCCTGTACGCCGACATGGGACACTTCGGCAAGCGCGCGGTGCGCCTCGCGTGGTTCGGCCTGGTGCTGCCGGCGCTGGTGCTGAATTACTTCGGCCAGGGTGCGCTGCTGATCGCCAATCCGCAGGCGATCAGCAACCCGTTCTACCTCGCCTACCCCGATTGGGCACTGTATCCGATGATAGCGCTCGCGACCGCGGCCACCGTGATCGCCTCGCAGGCCACGATCTCGGGCGCCTACTCGATCACCAAGCAGGCGATACAGCTCGGCTACCTGCCGCGCATGAACATCCAGCACACCTCGGCGAAAGAGATGGGGCAGATCTATCTCCCGGCCGTGAACTGGATCCTGCTCGCCGCCGTGATCGCCGCCGTGGTCGGATTCGGCTCGTCCTCCCGGCTGGCATCGGCCTACGGCGTGGCGGTCATGGGCACAATGCTGATCACCACCTTTCTCACCTTCTTCGTGATCCGTTACAACTGGGGTTACAGCCTGTGGCTGTGCCTGCTCGCCACCGGTTCTTTCATCGTCGTGGACCTGGCGTTCTTCTCCGCCAGCCTGCTCAAGATATTCGACGGCGGCTGGTTTCCGCTAGTGATGGGTGGGGCGGTTTTCACGCTCATGGTCACTTGGCGGCGCGGGCGCGAAATCCTGCTGTCACGCCTGCGACAAACCTCGGTGCCGCTGGACATGTTTCTGGATTCACTGATGCGCCACCCGCCTACGCGCGTGCCCGGCACGGCGGTGTTCCTGACCTCAACCCAGGGAGCGGTGCCACACGCGCTGCTGCACAACCTCGCGCACAACAAGGTGCTGCACGAGCGTGTCATCTTTCTCACGGTGGTCATCAAGGACGTGCCGTGGGTGCCGGCCAAGGAGCGCATCCATATCAAGGACCTGGCTAACAACTGTTTCCAGCTTACCGTCGACTTCGGCTTCAAGGACCGGCCCGACGTCATGCAGGCACTCGAGCAATGCCGCGAGCACGAGCTGGAATTTCAGCCGCTCCAGACCTCGTTCTTCCTGAGCCGCGAGACCGTGATCGCCAGCATACGTTACGAAGGCATGGCACTGTGGCGCGAACGCCTGTTTTCCGCGCTGGCGCGCAACGCCGGGAGTCCGGTGGAGTATTTTAATCTGCCGGCGAACCGGGTGATCGAGCTCGGGACGCAGATAGAGATTTGATCGTTGGTCGTTTACGCGTAACGCTTGAACTCAACCGCGGCGGCGCATCAGCGCCGTCTGCCTTGAACGAGTTGCTAGCCAATCAGCGATAATTTCGTTGGTGCATTCATCTACGCTTTGGTAGCCGGACCCGCGACGGCCAGCAAAGCTGACTGTTGCGGGTCCGATTAACTGAGGGGTTGGGCGTCACTCTTGAAACCTGCGTACGTCGGGCGCCGTCTAGGCGCTGAGCTTTTTCTTGAGGAGCTCGTTGACTTGCGCGGGATTGGCCTTGCCCTGCGTGGCCTTCATCACCTGGCCGACAAAATAGCCGAACAGGGCTTCCTTGCCGGCGCGATATTGTTCAAGTTGTTTCGGGTTCTTGATGATAATCTCGTCGATGACTTTCTCGATCGCGCCGGTATCGGTGATCTGTTTCAGGCCCTTCTTCGCGATCACGGCATCGGCATCGCCTTCGCCGTTCCACATGGCCTCGAAAACCTCTTTCGCGATCTTGCCGGAAATAGTGTTGTCGGCGAGGCGCTTGAGCAATCCCGTCATCATGCCGACCGTGACCGGCGAGGCGCTGATGTCCTTGTTGTCGCGGTTGAGGTACGCCGCCAGTTCCCCCGTGACCCAGTTGGCCGCGATCTTGGGGTCGGAACCGGATTCGCGCACTAGCTGCTCGTAGTAATCCGCCAGCTCGCGTGACGCGGTCAACACGCCTGCGTCGTAGGCGGTGAGGCCGTAGTCCTTCACGAAACGCGCGCGCTTGGCGTCCGGCAGCTCCGGCAGAGTTTTCTCCACGCCTCGGATAAAATCCTCCGTGATCACCAGCGGCGGCAGGTCCGGGTCGGGGAAGTAGCGATAGTCCATCGCCTCTTCCTTGCTGCGCATCGAGCGCGTAACGTCCTTGTCGGAGTCGTACAGGCGCGTCTCCTGCACGACTTTCCCGCCGCCCTCGAGCAGGTCGATCTGGCGCTCGACCTCGAATTCGATGGCCTTCTCGACGAAGCGGAACGAATTGATGTTCTTCAGTTCCGCGCGTGTGCCGAATTGCTTCTCGCCTTTCGGACGCACCGAAACATTGGCATCGCAGCGGAACGAGCCCTCCTGCATGTTGCCGTCGCAAACCTCGAGATAACGCACCAGCTCGTGCACTTTCTTGAGATAGGCCACGGCTTCCTTCGCCGAGCGCATGTCGGGTTCGGAGACGATCTCCAGCAGCGGCGTGCCGGCGCGGTTGAGATCGATGCCGGTCATGCCGTGAAAATCTTCGTGCAGCGATTTGCCGGCGTCTTCTTCGAGATGCGCGCGGGTGATGCCGATTACTTTTTCCACGCCATCCACGTCAATCGTAATTCTCCCTTTGGCCACGATCGGCAGCTCGTACTGACTGATCTGGTAGCCCTTGGGCAGGTCGGGATAGAAATAATTCTTGCGCGCGAACACCGAGCGGTGATTGATGGCCGCGCCGATGGCCAACCCGAACTTCACCGCCATGCGCGCGGCTTCGATATTGAATACCGGCAACACGCCCGGAAGCGCGATATCCACCGCGCACGCCTGGGTGTTCGGTTCGGCGCCGTATTTCGTGGCCGCGCCCGAGAACGCCTTGCTCTTCGTCAGGAGCTGGGCATGGACTTCAAGACCGATAACGGTTTCCCATTCCATCAGTCGAATCCCCTTGGAATACGCTTGTGCCAGTTCGTCACCTGCTGGTAGCGGTGCGCGGCGTTGAGCAGCTTGGATTCATTGAAATACTGCCCGATCAGCTGCAATCCCACTGGCAGGCCGTCGGGGGCGAAGCCGGCGGGGATGGACATGCCCGGCAGGCCGGCGAGATTCACGGAGATCGTGTAAATATCGCTCAAATACATGGCCACGGGGTCGTCGCTTTTTTCACCGATCTTGAATGCGGTCGTGGGGGTGGTGGGGCCCATGATCAGGTCGCAAGATTCGAAGGCGCGGCGGAAATCCTCGGCAATCAGGCGGCGCAGCTTCTGGGCCTTCAAATAATAGGCATCGTAATAGCCTGCCGAGAGCGCATAGGTGCCGATCATGATGCGGCGCTTCACTTCGGCGCCGAAGCCCTCGGCGCGGGTTTTGCAGTACATGTCGAGCAGATCGGTGTAATCCTTGGCGCGGTAGCCGTAGCGCGCGCCGTCGAAGCGCGACAGATTCGAGGACGCCTCGGCCGGGGCCAGCACGTAATAGCAGGGAATAGCGAGCTGGCTGTTGGGCAGGCTGACCTCGACCACCTGGGCGCCGAGCTTTTTGTATTCGGCAATAGCAGTCTCGATCACTTTCGCCACCTCGGAACTCAGGCCCTTGCCGAAATATTCCCGGGGCAAGCCGATACGCAGCCCCTTGATGTCGTTATTGAGCGATTTCGTGTAATCCGGGACCGGTTCGTCCACCGAGGTCGAGTCGCGCGGGTCGAAGCCGGCCATGACGTTGAGCATGATGGCCGCGTCCTCGGCGGTGTGTGTCATCGGTCCGCCCTGATCGAGACTGGAGGCGAAGGCGATCATGCCGTAGCGCGATACGCGCCCGTAGCTGGGCTTGAGCCCGGTCAGATTGGTCAGCGACGCCGGCTGGCGGATGGAACCGCCGGTATCGGTGCCGGTCGCGGCCGGGGCCAGGCGCGCGGCCACGGCGGCGGCCGACCCACCAGAGCTGCCGCCAGGTACCATGGCGGTATTCCAGGGGTTC